>NZ_JABXEO010000060.1:0-55131 GCF_013372585.1 Myxococcus sp. AM010 | reverse complement strand
GCGGCGTGGTTGGTGGGGACGGGGGCGGTCGCGTTTCCGGTGCAGGTGCCGGAAGGCGCCCAGGGCGAGGGGCCGGAGGTGACGGAGCTGCGCGCGAGGCTGGCCGAGCGCGACGCCGAGCTGAAGGCGACCCTGGCCAGGCTGCACCTCTACGAGGATGAGGCCCTCTACGCCGAGGCCGAGGCCCTGGGAATCACGGAGATGGTGAAGGCCTCTGGCCTCCCCGCCCGGCAGCAGCGCCGGCTGGCGGTGGCCATCGTCCGTGAGGCGGCTCGCAACAACATCGACCCGCTCCTGGTGGTGGCGGTAATCCGCTGCGAGAGCTCCTTCAACAACTACGCGGTGTCCCACGTGGGGGCCATGGGCCTGATGCAGGTGATGCCGGCCACCGGCACCTGGCTGGCGGACAAGGCCGGCCTGCGGCTGGGCCGCACCAGCAACCTCTTCGACTCGGAGACCAACGTGGAGCTGGGGACCGCGTACCTGGCGGACCTCATCCAGCGCTTCGGCACCGTGGAGAAGGCCCTGGTCGCCTACAACGCCGGCCCCGGGCTGGCCCGCCGCATCCTGGCCAAGAAGGAGGCGCGCACGAAGTTCATGGCCGGGTACCCCGCCAAGGTCGTGAAGGAATTCCGCAAGCTGAAGGCCGAGCAGACGAAGCAGCTCACACTGCGAGAGGCCCAGAAGGCGCACGGGCAGAAGAGCTGAGCGCTGAGCGACACGCCATGCGACGGGTGCACGACAGTCGCGAGAAAGTTGCGGGGTGGGGGGTAACCAAACCCGCGGACCCTGTGCACTGTGCGCCGGGCGGGAGCACCCCACGGGTCCTCCGTGGAAGGACTGGAGCGAAGACGCTCCAGCCAGGGCTCCGCGCCAACTTGGAGAGCACAGCAATGGCGGCGCTACAGATCCACCGTGAAGAGTCCGCAGGTTTCGTGACGCTGCGACTGGAAGGCACGCTGGACGGCAAGACGGCGGAAGAAGTCCAGACATCCCTGAGCGCCCTGAGCGGGTGTGAGGTCGTCCTGGACTTCGCCCACCTGCGGGAGTTCAAGGACAGCGCCGTGGGTGTCCTGACGCAGGGCCTGGTGGAGCGCCCTGTCCAGCTGCGTGGCCTGGCCACCCACCACGAGCGGATGTTCCGATACTTCGGTGTGGGCACAGGGACGTCGCCGCGCCCCGCCTACTACACGCCCGAGGACCTCCTCCTGTCGTAGGCGCTTCGCCGCCTCGGGAGGGAGCGTCCGCGGTGCAAGCCCGGACGCGAGGCGTGTTGGCAATCGAGGGAGTCGGCTACAGTGGCGGCAGATGAACCAGCCCGCCCGCGCCCTCTCCCCGGTGCCTTCCCCCGCAAACGCGCGCTCGGCGATGGAACGCATCGCCACCCAGCTGGGCCGCGCGGTTCAGGGAAAGTCCGCCCAGCTCCAGCTCGTGGTGACGTCCCTGGTCGCCGGCGGCCATGTGCTGCTGGAGGACGTCCCGGGTGTGGGCAAGACGACGCTCGCCGAGGCCCTGGCCAAGGCCTGTGGCCTGAGCTTCGCCCGCGTCCAGTTCACCGCGGACCTGATGCCCGCCGACGTGCTGGGCGCCCAGGTCTTCCACGCGCAGACGGCCACCTTCCAGTTCCGCCCCGGTCCCCTCTTCCGGCAGCTCGTGCTGGCGGATGAGCTGAACCGCGCCCCGCCGCGCACCCAGTCCGCGCTGCTGGAGGCCATGGCGCAGGGGCAGGTCTCCCTGGACGGCGCCACGCACGTGCTGCCCGCGCCCTTCACGGTGGTGGCCACGCAGAACCCGGTGGACTTCTCCGGCACCTACCCGCTGCCGGACTCGCAGCTGGACCGCTTCATGGTGCGCATGTCCCTGGGCCACCCGACGCCGGAGGTGGAGGCCGGGCTGCTCGTCACCCGCGACGGCGCGCCGCCCCTGGACGCGGTGGAGAGCGTCTCCGGTCCCGAGGAGCTGGCGTCGCTGCGCGCGTTCGCGGCGGCGCTCCGGCTGGACGCTTCGGTGGCGGACTACGTGGTGCGGCTGGCCACTGCCACGCGCTCACATGGGGACCTGGAGCGAGGCGCCTCCACCCGCGCGGTGCTCGCGCTGGGCGCGGCCGCGCGGGCCAACGCGCTGTGGGAGGCCCGGGACTTCGCCACGCCCGGAGACGTCCGCGCGGCGCTGGTGCCCTGCTGGGCCCACCGAATCCTGCTGCGCAGCGCCGTGCAGGGCGTGGCCGCGCGCGACGAGGCGGCGCACCTGCTGGAGGAGATCGCCCGAAAGGTCCCGGCGCCCCGGTGAAGCCCCGGCTGCCGTCATGGTGGGCCCGGGTCCGCTCGCGGCTCCGCCCGCCGCGCACCCTGAAGGTGACGCGCATCGGACGCACCTATCTGGTCGTGACGTTCGGCGTGGGCCTGGGCGCCCTCAACACCGGCAACAACCTCCTCTACCTGCTGCTGGGCCTGCTGCTGAGCATGGTGGTGGTGTCGGGCGTCCTGTCCGAGCGGTGCCTGCGCTACCTGTCGGTGCGCCGCGTGGGCGCGGACGCGGCCTTCGCCCAGGAGCCCTTCGCCTTCCGGTGGGCCGTCTCCCGCGGCCAGGGCCACGCCTTCGCGCTCACGCTGTCGGAGGCGGACTCGCCGCTCACCGGCGTGGGCGGCGTGGGCTACCTGCCCGCGGGGGTGGACCACGTCGTGCGAGCGGACCTCACCGCGCCCCAGCGCGGGCCCGTGCTGCTCACGGGCGTGCGCGTCACCACCACCTGGCCGCTGGGGCTGTTCGCCAAGACGCGCACGTTTCCGCTGGAGAGCACGCTGCTCGTCTACCCGCGGCGGACCTACGCCTGCCAGGACCCGGGCGCGCCGGAGCAAGGCCCCGTGGGCGACGCGGGCAATCCCCGCCGCAATGACGGCAACGGAGACTTGAGCGGTCTGCGGGAGCTGGCGCCGGGTGAGGACGCCCGGCGCATCCACTGGATGAAGAGCGCCTCCGCCGGGAAGCTGCTGCGGGTGGAGCGCGAGCGCGAGGAGCGGCGCACCTTCATGCTGACGGTGGCGGACGGGCTCGACGCGGAGGCGCTCGAGCGCCGCTGCGAGGAAGTGGCCGCCCTGGCCAGCCGGCTCATCGAGGAAGGACACGAGGTGGGCCTGGACACGCCAGAGGAGCGCCTCCGCCCCGCCGCGGGTATGGCCCAGGAGCGGCGCCTGCTGCGGGTGCTGGCGTGGCTGGGGCACGAGCGCCCTCGCGGTGACGAGGAGGCGGCATGAGGAAGGGCACGCGGCTGAGGCTGGTGCTGCGGGACCTGGGCTCCGGGTTCGCCTTCGCGTCCATGGCGGTGTCCGGCCAGCTCCCCATCTGGTCGTTGGTCCTCTACGGCGTGGCCCTGGTGGTCGCGCTGGCGGGGCGGCGCCCCTTCTCCAACCGGGTGAAGCTCACGGCGCTGCTGCTGCTGGCCGTGGCGCTGACGCTGGGCACGAACGTGCTCGCGGGCTCGCTCAACCTGGTGGTGGCGGCCTGTGCCTTCGCGGGCCTCATCTCCGCGCAGCGCCTGCTGTCCACGCCGGACGCGACCACCGACGGCCAGGTCCACCTGTCCGGCCTGTTGATGGTGGCGGGCGGCGCGGCCCTCTCCGGTGAGCTCGTCTACGGCCTCTTCCTGATTGGCTTCGGCGTGCTGGCCAGCATCGCCCTGGCGCTGGGCGTGGTGGAGTCCGCCGTCCCCGAAGGCGAGCCGGTCCCGGTGCGCGCGGTGATGGGCCCGCTGGCCACGGGCGTGGGCTTCGCCGTGGTGGGCGCGGTGGCCTTCTTCATCCTCTTCCCCCGCCTCAACTGGAACATGATTGGCCCCAGCGCCTCGCCTGGCCTGGGCGTGGCCACCGCGGGCTTCTCCAACACCGTGCGACTGGGCGGCGCGGGCACCATCAAGGGCAACCCGCGCATCGTGCTGCGCGCCACCCTGTCCCCGGACCCGGAGAAGGACGCGCTCGACGCGTACTGGGTGGGCCGCACCTATGACGTCTTCGACGGCCAGGAGTGGTCCAGCGCGCGCACCACCAGCGACGGCGCCGGGTTCATGACGACGCTGCGGCCGGGACGGGAGAACCTGGTCCACCAGCGCGTGGAGCTGATGCCCGCGTACGGCGCGCGCACGCTGGTGGCGATGGAGACACCCTCGCGGCTGGGCAACGCCGTGGCGAACACGCGGCAGGGCTCCCGGCGCACCCAAATCCACGAACTGGGCGGCGGCGAGGTGCGCTTCCGCGACTCCGGCATCTCGTATTCCTATGAGGCCTACAGCCTCCCGCCCGGCGCCAGCGGTGACGACCTCCAGGACCTGCCCCCGGAGGAGCAGGACGCTTTGCTGGCGCTGCCGGAGGGGCTGGACGTCCGCGTCGCCCAGACGGCCGCGCGGGTGCTGAACGGCGAGCGCGACCCGCTGGCCGCCGCGCGGAAGCTGTCCGCGTGGCTGCAACGCGAATACAGCTACACGCTGGAGCTGAGCGGCGACGTGCCAGACCCGGTCGCCGACTTCCTCTTCCAGCGCAAGCAGGGACACTGCGAGCACTTCGCCACCGCGCTCACGTTGATGCTGCGCACCCAGGGCATGCGGGCGCGGCTGGCCACCGGCTTCTTCGGCGGCGAGCGCGTGACGGGCGGCTACGTGGTCCGCGCGGGTGACGCGCATGCCTGGACGCACGTGCTGGTGCCGGGACGCGGCTTCATCACCGTGGACGCGACACCGCCGGCCCACCGCGCGAGCCAGTCTCCGCGCCTGCTGGAGCAGCTCATCAACTTCTACGAGGTCGTGGAGTCGCAGTGGCGCGACGTCGTCCTGGACTACAACTTCCGAGATCAGCTGACGGTCCTCCGCTCGCTCAGTCGCTCACACGAGGTGCCGAAGAAGGACGAGCCGCCTGGCCGTGCGCCGCCTCCCCGGGCCTTCGGTGTAGCGCTGCTCGCCGCCGCCGCGGCCTATACCGCCTGGCGGTTGCTGACCCGGTTCCTGTCGCGTGAGCGACCGCTGGAGGCCACGCGCTTCGCGGACGCGGTGGAGGCGCAGCTCACCTCCGCGCGCATCACACGGGTCGACGGGGAGACACTGGAAGCGCTGGACGCGCGGCTTGCCCGGGAGCGGCATCCGCTGGCCCCCGCCCTGGCGCCCGTCACCCGGCGCTACCTGGAAGCCCGCTTCGGCGGCCGCCCGCTCCTGCAGGGAGAGGCCACGCGGCTGCTGGCGGACCTGAGGCGGGCTGTTCTCACGCAGCCCCAGCGCGTCGCCAGCGAAGGCACCCGCCCGCCCCAAGCGCGCGCTTCCTGACACCCTGGCTTCAGTCCCCGCGCCTGTCTGGCCGGCCGCCCACCTCGCGTGCCGGCGGCCTGGGCGTGTCAGCGGCGTGAGGCGTCGTTACGCCTTTTCCGGCGGGGCGGCCACGTCGTGGGACGGGCATCGCTCCAACGGCCGCGCCCCCACTGGGAGCACGGCCCTGCGCAGCCCCCGGAGGCCCGAATGCGAACAGTTCTGAATCTCCTACAGCTAGCGCATCCGGCGATTCATGCCGGTGCAACGTAACGGTTACAGGATTGCGGCTTCGCAGACGCCGCTGGAGCGCGCCAACCCCTCGCAGACATTGGGGATGACCCTTTGGGGCAGGTTGGCATTTCCGTTGCTCAAGCTCCCGTTGTCACGTCGTCAGACGAAATCCATCCATCTTTGGCCTCCCCGCGAGGCCCACCGTCGGAGAAATATTTCATGCAGGCATCCACCGAGCAGTCGTCCAACTCCGGCTCCCTGGCGATGTACCTCTCGGAGATCAACCACTACTCCCTCCTCAAGGTGGAGGAGGAGCAGGAGCTCGCGCGCCGCTTCCTCAAGGGCGACCTGGCGGCCGGGCACCGGATGGTGACCGCCAACCTGCGCTTCGTGGTGAAGGTCGCCTACGAGTACCGCTCCTACGGCATCAAGATGTCCGACCTCATCCAGGAGGGGAACATCGGCCTGATGAAGGCCGTGCAGAAGTTCGATCCGGACAAGGGCATCCGCCTCATCTCCTATGCGGTGTGGTGGATTCGCGCGTACATCCAGAACTACATCCTCAAGAGCTGGTCGCTCGTGAAGCTGGGGACCACCCAGGCGCAGCGGAAGCTGTTCTTCAGTCTGGCCCGCACGCGCCGCGAGCTGGAGAAGTTCGGCAGCGGCGACGCGGCGGTGAACGTGGATGACATCGCCCGCCGGCTTCACGTGAAGCCGGGCGAGGTGCGGGAGATGGAGCAGCGCATGGGTGGCCGGGACTTGTCGCTGGACGCGCCCATGGGCGAGGACGGCGGCAACAGCCACGTGGACTTCGTGGTGAGCGCCGCGGCCCCGCAGGATGACGAGTTCGCGGACAAGGAGGAGGCGGGCCTCATCAACGCCCGCGTCCGCACCGCGCTGATGCGCCTGGACCCGCGCGAGCGCTTCATCATCGAGCAGCGCGTCATGAACGAGCGCCCCATGACGCTCAAGGAGCTGGGTGAGCACTTCGGCTTCTCGCGCGAGCGCGCCCGCCAGCTGGAGATTCGCGCCAAGGACAAGCTCAAGTCGGAGCTGGCCGCGCTCATGGCCGAGGTGGACCCGGAGGCCGTCGCCGTCCAGCAGTGAGCCGGGGTTGACGCGGCCAGCTGCCCCGGCATTCCGGGGCTGGCCCGCCTCGAAGCGCCTCCGCCCTGCTGGCGGGGGCGCTTCCCATTTGAAGGCGTTGTTTCACGGCCAGCCGTGGGCCTGCTAGAAGGGGCCGGTTTCCCTTCGAAGGAGCCCCCCGCTTGGCCCACGGTTCGCCGCCGATCTCCGAGGATCGCGTCCCTGTCGCGCAAACGCTCGCGACAGTCGCCCACACTCCGTACGTCCCCCCCGACAGGTCTCCGGCGGAGATGACGATGCGGGCCCTGGTGCTCGGCTCGGTGCTGGGCATCGTGTTCGCCGCCTCGTCCGTGTACCTGGCCATCAAGGTGGGCCTCACGGTCTCCGCGTCCATTCCCGTCGCGGTGCTCTCCATCGCCATCTTCCGGGCCCTGGGCAACTCCAGCATCCTGGAGAACACCATCGTCCAGACGACGGGGTCGGCCGGTGAGTCGCTCGCCTTCGGCGTGGCCGCCGCGCTCCCCGCCCTGCTGCTGCTGGGCTACGACATCAGCCTCACCCACGCCTTCCTCACCGCGGCGCTGGGCGGCGTGCTGGGCGTGCTGATGATGATTCCGCTGCGCCAGGGCCTCATCGTCCAGGAGCACGGCAGGCTGCCCTACCCGGAAGGCACCGCCAGCGCGGACGTGCTCATCGTCGGCGAGCAGGGCGGCACCAACGCCCGCACCGTCATCACCGGCTTCGTGGTGGGCGGCGTCTACAAGCTCGCCTACTCCGGCATGAAGCTGTTCCGCGAGGTGCTGAGCACGCCGCTGCAGGGGCTCAAGAGCGCCACCGTCTCCACCGAGGTGAGCCCGGAGCTGCTGGGCGTGGGGTACATCATCGGCCCCCGCGTGGCGGCCATCACCTTCGCCGGTGGTGTGCTGAGCTACCTCATCCTCATCCCGGCCATCTCCTTCTTCGGCGGCGGGCTGGAGACGCCGCTGCTGATGCACAACGGCCAGCTCATCCGGGACATGTCGCCGGACGAGATTCGCAACGCCTACGTGCTCTACATCGGCGCGGGCGCCGTGGCGACGGGCGGCCTCATCAGCCTCATCCGCTCGTTGCCCACCATCGTCGGGGCCTTCAAGCGCAGCCTGGAGACGCTGACGGCGTCGCGGGGCCAGGGCGCCGTGCCGCAGCTCTTGCGCACGGAGCAGGACCTGCCCATCACGCTGGTGCTGGGCGGCAGCGCGATGCTGGTGCTGGCCATCTGGCTGGCGCCGCCGCTGGAGGTGAACTTCATCTCCGCCATCCTCATCGTCATCTTCGGCTTCTTCTTCGTCACGGTGAGCGCGCGCATCACCGGAGAGATTGGCAGCTCGTCCAACCCCATCTCCGGCATGGTGGTGGCCACGCTGCTCATCACCTGCCTCGTGTACCTGCTCATGGGCTGGACGTCGTCCGAGGACCGCTTCATGGCCCTCACCACGGCGGCCATCGTCGGCATCGCCGCGTCCAACGGCGGCACCACCGCGCAGGACCTCAAGACGGCCTTCCTGGTGGGCGGCACGCCCCGGCGCCAGCAGATGGCGCTCTTCGTCGGCGTGCTCACCAGCGCGATGTTCATCGGCCTGGTGCTGGTGACGCTCAACCGCGGCGCCACCGTCACCATCCCCGAACCCCACCCGGGCGTGAAGGTGACGGAGTTCTCCAACGAGACGCGCGTCCAGCACACCTTCCCCTGGGCCGTCTCCGCCGACACCCTGGCCGCGCGCGGCCTGGACGTGGCGGCGCTGCGCAAGGCCGTCTGGGCGCAGGGCTACGAGCTGAACACGCAGGGCGCCACGCCGGAGCTGCGCAGTTGGCGCGACGTGTCCTCGCAGGACCTGGGCGCGGTGACGCTCAACGTCCCCAGCGGCGCCCCCATCAAGGTGGCGGACCTGGGCGCCGTCACGGACGGCCCGGAGCGCACCTACAAGGAAGGCTATGTGCGCGGCGCGGACACGCCGGTGCCCGCGGGCAAGTACCTGCTCGATGCGTCCGACACCATCCAGTACGTGGTGGACCCGGGCATCGGCGGTCGCATCAGCGTCTACGAAGGCCAGCAGCTGACGCGCTACGCGGCGCCCAAGGCGCAGCTCTTCGCGCTCATCATCGACGGCATCCTCACCCAGAAGCTGCCGTGGGATCTGGTGCTCCTGGGCGTGTTCATCGCGCTGATGTTGGAGCTGTGCGGCGTGTCCTCCCTGCCCTTCGCGGTGGGCGTGTACCTGCCCATCAGCAGCAGCGCGCCGCTCTTCGTGGGCGGCATGGTGCGCTACTTCGTGGACCGCATCCGCGGCGGTGAGTCCGACTTCTCGCCAGGCACCCTGCTCTCCTCCGGCTTCATCGCCGGCGGCTCCATCGCGGGTGTGCTCATCGCCTTCCTGGAGATCGCCACCGACGGAGCAGGCACCCGCGCGCTGAACCTGCCTGCCCTGCTGGGCAACCAGGGCGGCCTGGGCGGCTTCCTCAACCTGGTGGGCGAGAGCGAGCACGCCCACCCGCTGTGGTCCAACCTCTGGGGCCTGCTCTTCTTCGGCGGCCTCACGCTGTTCCTGCTGCGCTCCGCCCTCAAGGGCCCGAGCGCCGCCGTGTCCCCGCCGCCGCAGAAGGAAGCGTAGGTCGGTTGAAACACCGCTGAGACACCCCGGGGCGGCGAGGCGCATTCCTCGCCGCCCCGCTCATTTCCGGGGCGGGTGCGGCGTGCCTCCTGAAACCCCGTCCAGGAGGCGGCGCGCACCCACCCGGGCCAGCGCCCTCAGAGCGGCGAGTGGGAGGGCGGCACGTGCTCGGGCGGCGCGACGCCAGCGGCCCCCGCGGCCTCCGCGCACACGTACTCCGTGCGCAGCGGCGCGACGATGCCGAAGGTCGCCGCGAAGACGACGGGGCCCCACCACGGCCAATACACATCCACGCGGGAGAAGCCGTGCTGGCACTCCGGCGTCACCACGTTGGAGGTCGTCAGTCCGGCGACCAGGCTCACGCCCGTTTGTTGTTCGGGCGCCCCTCCGCGCGGCGCTCCGGAGCGGAGGCTCATCCGGAAACACCCCGTCAGCGAGAGCAGCAGCAGTGAGCACGTCAGCAACCGCGCCATGGACGTCGCCCCGCTCCGGCGGATGACGCATGTGGCAACACAACCGGAAATCCCCGTCATTCTCATCCCCGTCACCGGGACCCCACCCAAGCCCTGGGACTTCCACGGGCCGTGTCCTGGGTGGCCGTCCAAAATCGGGTTAGGCTCGGGTGACAGCATGGCCCACCCCCCTAAAGCCATCCAGGAATCCAACGCGGAGCATCAGCTTTCGCCCGAGGCACGCGAGAAGGTTGAGTTGGCGAAGACGTTCGCCTTCCACCTGCTCAAGGGCATCAAACAAATCGGGATGTATCGCCACAACGAGTCGCGTTTCCCGGAGTTCCTCGGGAAGGCGCTCGAGTCGATTGCCTCCTACACGGAGAAGTTCGGCCCCCTGTCGATGAAGGTGGAGCAGCAGAACTTCCTGCTCCTCGGTGAGGCGCTGTTCTCCGAAGACACCCCGCTGCCCTA
This sequence comes from Myxococcus sp. AM010, assembly GCF_013372585.1. Lineage (NCBI taxonomy): Bacteria > Pseudomonadati > Myxococcota > Myxococcia > Myxococcales > Myxococcaceae > Myxococcus > Myxococcus sp. AM010. Next base: position 44,956 of record NZ_JABXEO010000060.1, on the reverse strand, counting down.
CAAGTTCTTCCGCGACGGCATCCGGCAGCTCATCTTCCGCCCGGGTCTCACCGTGGAGGAGCTGACCACCTTCACGCTCATCGCCCTGTCGGAGCCGGAGCGCGGCGCGGAGGACGTGCTGGCGCAACTGTGGCGCGCGAGCATGGAGCACGTGGAGTACGTGGTGGTGGAAGGCTTCTCCATGGAGAACGCCTCCGAGGAGGAGGTCCAGGTCGAGGTCGACAAGGTGGTGGGCTACCTCTACTCGCGCCTGACGACGAACTCGGATGACTACCTGCGCTTCGCGCGTGTGTCCGCGGAGGACCTGGACGCCAGGCTGGACGGCGTGGAGCAGATTCGCGGCCTCGTGGTGGGCGGACGGCACGCCTCGGACGAGCTGAAGGCGAAGCTGCAGCGCGAGGTCTCCGAGGAGGAGAACGCCCGGCTGTTCCCCAAGCTGGTGAGCGCCGTGTTCCAGGTGGTGGAAGGCGGCGTGGATGACGCGTCCCTGCTCGAGGAGATCTTCGTGCAGCTCCTGGACATGCTCCTCCTCCAGGACGACTTCGGCACCGTCAACCAGATCGTCCTCAAGCTGCGCGCGCTGTCCCAGCGCGAGGGCAGCGAGGACCTGGCGAAGATGCTGGAGAACTTCCTCCACAAGATGGGTGAGGAGCAGCGCCTGATGCGCGTGGGCGAGTCGCTCAAGACGACGCGGCCGAAGAACCCCGCGGACGTGTCGCGCTACCTCCAGGGGTTGGACCGGGACTCCATCATCCCCCTGCTGTCGGTGCTGGAGAGCATCGAGGTCGCCGACAACCGCACCCTGCTGTGTGACGCGCTCGCGGGGTTCGCGCGCGAGCTGCCCGAGCCCTTCGTCGCGCGCCTGATGTCAGACCGGCCGCAGACAGTGCGCGACATGGTCTACATCCTGGAGAAGAGCAACCACCCGGAGCGGGTGAAGATGTTCGGCCAGGTGCTCAAGAGCCCCAACCTGGTGGTGAAGCTGGAGGTGCTCAACATCATCGGCCGCGGCCGCACGGGCGAGGCCCGGCGCATCATCGTGGACGCGCTCGCGGACCCCATCTCCCAGGTGCGCATGCTGGCGGCGAAGCTGCTGCCGGAGTTCGACCGCGACAAGGGCTACGTGGACCTGATGCGCCTGGTGCGGGAGCCCGGCTTCGACAAGAAGACGCCCGACGAGCGCGCCGCGGTGTACGCGGCCATCGGCTCCACGGGCACCCCGGGCGCCCTGTCGATGATGCAGCAGATGCTCGCGACGAAGCCGTCGCTGCTCAACAAGAAGCGCGTGCTGGAGGACAAGCTGCTGGCCATCCACGGCCTGGGCGGCGCGTGCTCCATCCAGGGCTACAAGATGTTGCAGGCGGTGGTGGAGGACAAGAACCAGCCGTTGGAGGTCCTCACCTCGGCTCGCAAGGCGATGTACCAGACGAAGAAGACGCTCTTCGGAGACTCGGCGCTGTCGGAGGAGGCATAGGCGCATGGCCGACAACCTGAAAATCACCCAGTCGCAGGACGAGAACACCAGCGAGTTCGGCCGCGAGCACAACGAGAAGCTCCAGGGACTGGCGCGCTCGCTGGTGGCCGGCATGTACATGCTGGTGCGCTCGGTGAAGATGTATGACCCGGAGAACGCGGTCTTCCAGAAGCCGCTGCACCAGCTCCAGGACATCATCAATCAAATCATCGGCAAGGAAGGCCGCCTGGAGCTCACGGGCGTCAAGGAGTCGTTCTACCTGAACGGCATGCTGGTGAAGGTGGACCTCAACTCCATCGAGAACCAGCGCTACCTGCTGGCGGAGCTGCGCTCGAAGGACGTGGGTGGCTTCACGCTCACCAAGCCCGTCACCGTTCCGGACCTGAAGAACTTCATCTGGATCTTCAGCAAGGAGCAGACGGCCGCGGCCGACGAGGACGGCCTGTCCAACCGCAAGCTGCTCAACATGCGGGTGGCCAAGTTCTCCAAGCTGAAGGAGAAGCTGAACAAGGACCTGGACAACCCGGGCGACCAGAAGGTGGACCGCAAGAAGTACGCGATGACCATCTACGCGCGCGCCGTGTTCTTCCTCACGAAGTACCTGGAGTCGGTGCGCGCCGGGAAGCCCATCAACGCCTCCAAGGCGCTGCGCCTGGTGCAGGACTTCGTCGACATCTCCTACGAGCAGCGGACGCACTTCCTGGGCATGACGACCATGCGGCGCGAGGACGACTACCTCGTGTACCACCAGGTCAACGTGTGCCTCATGAGCGTCGTCTTCGGCGCGGAGCTGGGCCTGACGAAGCCGCAGCTGCGCGACCTGGGCTACATCGCCCTCTTCCACGACGCCGGCATGGCCACGCTGTCGGAGGAGCTGTCGACGAAGCGCGGCGCGCTGACGCCCGAGGAGAAGCAGACGGTGCAGCGCGCGCCGCTCATCTCCGTGCGCAACATCCTGATGGAGAAGGGCTTCAGCCGCTCCACCTTGCTGCGCGTGGTGACGACGTTCGAGCACAAGACGGACTTCGGTACCGCCGTGCGCGACTCCCGCGGCAACATCCAGATGATCATCCCGAAGACGAACCTCGGGGCGTACGCGAAGATCATCGCCATCTGCGACGCGTACGACGCCCTCACCTCGAAGCGCCCGTACCGGGATGCCTACGGCCCCGAGGTGGCGCTGATGCTGATGTGGTCGGAGATGCGGAACAAGTTCGACCCGGAGCTGCTGGCCGTCTTCATGCGGGTGATGGCCATCCAGCCCGTGAAGGTGCTGTCCAAGCGCCAGCAGTCGCTCAGCGTGTCCGGCCTGTAGTCCGCTTCGCGCCGCCCGCCGCCTTCCGGGGCGCGGGCTGCTTTCGGGTGGCGGGCGGCGCCTCCGGCGAGGGGGCGGTGGCCCGGAGCAGCGCCAGGGCCGCCTCCAGGTCCGCGGGTATGGGCGCCTCCAGCTTCAGCACCTTGCCCGTGCGCGGGTGCGCGAAGGACAGGCGCCACGCATGGAGCGCCTGACGCCCCAGCCGCTCCTGGGCCTGCGCCGCGGCGCCCTTCGGCTTGCGCCCGGCGCCGTAGAGCGCGTCGCACAGCAGGGGGTGGCCGGCTTCGGACAGGTGCACGCGAATCTGGTGCGTGCGGCCGGTGAGCAGGTCCACCTCCACCAGCGCGGCGCCTTCGAAGGCTTCGAGGACGCGGTACACGGTGACGGCGCTCTTGCCCTCCTTCAACTTGCCCGTGAAGCGCTGGCGGTGGATGGGGTGACGGCCGTAGAGCGTCTCGATGCGCCCTTCCGCGGGCGGCACGCCGTGCACCAGCGCCAGGTACGTCTTCTCCACCGCGCGCGTCTTGAAGGCCTTCTGGAGCGCCACCAGCGCCTGCTCGTTCTTCGCCACGACGAGGCAGCCGGTGGTGTCCTTGTCGAGCCGGTGGACGATGCCGGGCCGCAGCTCGCCCCCGACGCCGGCCAGGTCCTTCACCCGGTGCAGCAGCGCGTTGACCAGGGTGCCAGAGGCGTGGCCCGCGCCGGGGTGGACGACCATGCCCGCCGCCTTGTCGACGACGACCAGGTCGCGGTCCTCGTGCAGCAGCGCGAGCGGGAGCTCCTCCGCCAACGGGACGGCGGGAACGGGCGCGGGGATGTGGAGGACGAGCAGCTCACCGCCGCGCAGACGCCGGGCCGGCTTGGCCGGCTGGCCGTCCGTGAGCACATGCCCGGCCTCGATGAGGCCGTGGATGCGGGAGCGCGTGAGGGCCGGGAACGCGCGCGCGAGGTACTGATCGACGCGCTCGCCGCGAGCTTCGGGCGGAGCGCGGAACTCTCGCGTGTCGGGCGCTACCACGGGGAGGGGGTTACCAGATCTTCGACTTCACATGCGCCTTCGAGCGCAGGACGATGTCGTTGATCGCCCGCTCAAAGAAGTTCATCTTCGTGAAGATCTCCTGGCTGACGCGGCTCTTGTAGAGATCGCGGCCCTCTTCGAGCTCCTCCTTGAGGACCTCGAAGAGGTTGTCCTGTTCGATTCCCTTGATGATCTTCTGCTCGTTGTAGAGCGAGATATCCGAGGCAATCGCACGGGCGAGCCGCATCGCCTTGACCTTTTCCTCGTCCGTCATCGTGCTACCTACTTAGGCAGCGGCTGAAGGCGAGTCAACTTTCCTCGCAACGCCGGTGACATCCGAGCACTTTCGGGGGCGCCCCTACTTCCGGCCTGCCTTCTCAGAAGACAGGGCGAGGTAGCTCTTGGAGACGCGGAGTGGATCCAACCCCAGCTCGCGGGCGAGGTTCATCAGGATACCTCGCAGGTAGACCGCGGGCGGGAGCGACGTGTAGCGGTCCGCCTCGACGTTCTCCAGGTGACTGCGCGTGATGCGGGTGCGGTCGGCCACCTGCTGGAGGGTCATCCCCCGGGCCTCGCGGACCTGACGGAGCAGCTCGCCGTTGAACTCGGCGTCGGACGGGATTTCCGGAATGCGAGGCCGCGGCTCCCGGGCCCGCGACGCGACCTGGGACACCTGCGCCAGCGCCGCCTCCGCCGTGGCGATAGCGGAGTCCTGGGCGAGCTGCGGCGCGTCTCCCAGGGGCCGTCCAGGACGCGCCCCGGCCCGGCCGGGCTCGGCTTGCGCCTCCGCGGAGGGTTCCGGACGCACAGGGACGATGGCGGCCGACTCGGCCTCGGCCTCGGGCGCCGGGCTGGAGGGCTCCGGGGGAGCCGCCGGCACCAGGCTGGTGCTTGCTGGAACCGGAGGGGGCGGAGCCTCGCGCTGCGACTCAGCGCTCGCGGCCTCCGTGCCCGTCCCCTCCCCCGAAGCCTGGGGCTGAATCGACGCCACGGGGACGTCCACCGCGCTCCCCATCCGCTGCGTGTCCTGCAACGAGCTGGACACATACGCGAACGAGAACCCACGGAAGAACGACGCCCGGAAGTCCGCCTGTCCCAAGGTCGCGGGCAGCGGCTCCACCCGAGGCTCCGTCGCCTTGTCCGCGGCCTCCCCTTCCCCGTCCCGCTCCGTGCTCGCGGTCTCCGAGTCCTCCACCGGCACGTCTCGCACTGCCCCTGGCCTCCCGTTCGTCCCCGCTTCGGGGACCTGCGTCGAAAGGAGGCCAGTCTGATCTTCCGCGCCGGGTGCGGCAACCCCAACAAGCTCCGGCTCCGCACGCTTTTCCACCGGCGCGTCGGCGTGAGCCACCGAGCCCCCCGTCGCCGCCGCATCCATCAACCGGCGGGCCGGGAGCCCCAGGTCCTTGTCGTACTCGGCGCGCAGCTCTTCGTCGGAGAGAATCTCCAGCGCCTCGGCCATCCGAGCGCGGAGCCCATCCACCTGGCCCTCGTCCACGAGCGCATAGACGGCGATGGAGTCCGGCGAATACAGCTCACTGAGCCGTTCGTACGCCGCCCGAATCTCCTCCATCGGCGCGGTGACGGGGACTTCGAGAATCTCGTAATAGGTCTGCTGCTCGAAGGGCTTCATGGTGTGGAGCGCTGGGGGGAGCCGTCGAGTGCGAGGATACGCGTTGCGATGCCCTGAATGGCAGTGGCCGCCGCGGAATCCGGCCGCTCCAGGAGGACGGGCTTGCGCTTGCGCACCGCGCGCCACGCCTCGTCGTCGTAGCGGATGGCCCCCAGGACATCCATTTCGATGCCAAAGAACTTCTTCCATGCGGCGGCCACGGACGCGCCCACGGACAGGTCCGCATCCGTGCGCGCCTGGTTCACCACGAGCCGGATGCGGAACGCGGACAGCTCCCGCTCCAGGCGCTCCGCGATGGCCGGGTCCTTGCGCCGGGCCTGCGCCAGCACGTCATGCAGCGTGCGCAGCGCCCCCTCGCGGGTGGTGAGCGCGTCCTCCACCAGGTCCTCGATGCCGTACTGCGACTCCACCTGCTGGAGCTTGCGGAAGAAGGCCGCCTTCGCGAAGCGGTAGGCGTTCTCCACCGACGTGGGCTCGGGCAGCATCACCAGCACGCCGTGGTCGGCGAGGATGAAGAAGTCGATGGTGTTGAAGCTCGTCCCCGCGCCCAGGTCCAGGATGAGGTAGTCCGCCGACGTGCCCATCAACGTCCGCAGCAGCTTCTGCTTCTGCGCGTACTTGAGGTTGGCCGCATCCAGCGCGTCCTGCGCCCCGGCGATCAGCGAAAGCCTCGGGATGCCGGTGGGGATGATGACCTCTTCCAGCTGCGCCTTGTTCCGCCGCAGGAAGTCGGACAGCGTCGCGGTGGGTTGGCCGACGCCCAGGCACGTGTGCAGGTTGGCGCCGCCCAGGTCCACGTCCACGAGCAGCACGTTGGCGCCCGACTGGGCCAGGGCCACCCCCAGGTTGGCGGACACCATGGACTTGCCAATGCCGCCCTTCCCGCCTCCCACGGCGATGATGCGCCGGGGGCGAGGACGGCGTGACAGACCAGGAGGGCCGGAGACCATGGGGCCTGGCTCCGTGGGGCCCAGGACACGGGATTCGGTCCGGGGCGCTCGCGAGGGTTGGGACATGCCCCCCCATCAAATCCCGAACCCAGGGTCGCGTCGACTCCCCGACCTTCCGCATCCGTTCAGTGGAACATCCCGGCCCGCGCGGGCGCCGGAAACCCGTCACTCCCGGTGTTTCCTGCCCCTGTGGCGAGCCCGGCTGCCAGGCAGGCAGGCGCTACTCGTCGAGCAGCTCGACGTTCCAGTACGACGCGTCCGCCAGGTGCAGGAACGGCAGCCACTCCCGGTACGTCACCTTGCGGCTGGCACCGCGGAACAGCGGCGTCCAGCGCGGGCGCACGGGCTTCTTGAGCAGCTTCATGTGGGCCTGCTCTGGCGTCCGCCCACCCTTCCTCAGGTTGCAGGGGACGCAGGAGCACACGACGTTCTCCCACGTCGTCTTGCCCCCTTGCGTGCGCGGCATGACGTGGTCCAGGTTCAGCTCGCTGCGCGGCAGGCTCTTCCCGCAGTACTGGCAGGTGTCGTTGTCGCGCGCGTAGATGTTGAGCCGGGAGAAGCGCACCCGCCCTCGGGGCAGATGGTCATACGCGCTGAGCACCAGGACACGGGGAACGCGGATGGTGCGCTCGATGGTGGTGATGCAGTCCTGCGTCGCGCTCAGCTCCGCCCAGTCCGCGAACTCGTAGAGCCGGTACTGCGAGTCGATGGCCTTGGCCACCCCCAGGTACAGGAGCGTGAACGCCCGCTTCACCGAGGTGACATGCACCGGCTGGTAGTACCGGTTGAGGACAAGCACGGCGCTGTTGATCATGGCGGGTTCCCTGGAATGGCGGCCGCGACGGCATCCGCGACCGCCTGGAGCTCCTCCTCCTCGAGACACCGGACGTCGAGGAGCACCTCGCCATCCGCGATCCTGCCAATAACCGGCGACCTTCCTCCGCGCAGGCGGTCCAGGAATGTTTCCGGCTTCTCCAGGGTGAGGATGCACGCGGAGGACGGCAACCCGGCCAGCGGCAGGGCACCCCCACCCACCTGTCCCACCACGCTGGCCACCCGCGCACGCACACCCTGCCCCGCCAGGAGGCCCTCCAGCCGTACCGCCCGGGCGCGCAGGTCCTCCGGCGACTGGGCAAGCAGGCGGTGCACCGGCACCTCCTCCGCCCGGCCATCCCGGTACAGCACCAGGGTGGCCTCGAGCGCGGCGACCGTCAGCTTGTCCACCCGCAGGGCCCGCATCAGCGGGTGGGCCTTGATGCGCGCCACCAGCGCGGCCCGGCCCACCACGACGCCCGCCTGGGGCCCACCCAACAGCTTGTCTCCCGAAAAGGCCACCACATCCGCGCCCGCCGCGACGGCCTGGGCCACCGTGAGCTCGCGGCTCAGGCCTTCGCCCTTCAACGGCGCCAGCGCGCCCGCGCCCAGGTCCTGGAACACCGGCACGCCGCGAGCGCGGCCCAGCGCCGACAGCTCCGCGACCTCCACCTCTTCCGTGAAGCCCACCAACGCGAAGTTGGAGCGGTGCACCTTCACCAGCAGCGCTGACTCCGGGCCCAGCGCCGCCGAGTAATCCGACAGCCGCGTCCGGTTGGTGGTGCCCACCTCCACCAGCTTCGCGCCCGACTGCCGCATCACCTCCGGGACACGGAAGCCACCGCCAATCTCCACCAGCTCACCGCGCGACACCACGCACTCGCGGCCGGACGCCAGCGCCGCCAACACCAGCAGCACCGCGCCCGCGCAGTTGTTGACGACGACCGCGTCCTCCGCGCCCGTCAGCGAGCGCAGCAGCCCCACGAGCGGCGCGTAGCGGCTGCCCCGCGCTCCTTCATCCAAATCGTACTCGAGGTTGGAGTAACCCCGGGCCACCTCCGCCACGCGCGCCACGGCCGAGGCCGCCAGGGGTGCGCGTCCCAGGTTGGTGTGCAGCACCACCCCGGTGGCGTTGAGCACGGGCCGCAGCCCCGGTGCGGCCAGCGTGTCCAGGGCGTGCTGGACGTCCGCGTCCTCGAAGCCCGGCCCGCCCGAGGCCACCAGCCGGCCCCGGGCCCGGTCGACCGCCAGCCGAAGCGCGGCCACGGCACGGGCCCTGGGGACTCCACTCAACAGGGGCTCCAGCGACGGGCGCCGCAGGAGCTGCTCGACGGAGGGGAGCGCGCGCAAGAGCGCATTCTTCCCACCGTCTCCACTGTTCGACGGGGCGCCCACGCCCCGAGTCTATGGGAGCCGCCGGGCAAGTTCCAGGCGAGCCCCGGAACATCGGGGTGACAAAAAGGAAAAGGCCCAGCCTCCCTCGGGGAGACTGAGCCTTCGGACTGAGCGCTAGGAGCGCTCAGGAGGTACTCAGACCGGGCGAACGTTCTGAGCCTGCAGGCCCTTGGGGCCACGGGCCACGTCGAACTCGACCTTCTGGCCTTCCTGCAGCGTGCGGAAGCCCTGGGTCTGAATCGCAGTGTGGTGGCAGAAAAGATCCTCGCCACCGCCGTCCTGCATGATGAACCCAAAGCCCTTCGCGTCGTTGAACCACTTCACGGTACCAGTCGCCATTACGCTTCTCTTCGTCTTTCTCTACCAGCTTCATGAATTGAGCTGGTTGCCACGCCGTGTGAGGGTGCGGCCTTGGCCATGTGTCACGTTTCCGGCCAGTTGCATAGGGGGACCCCCACACGCAGGCACCCTTTTTCAGGGCGTGGACATAACCCGCGGCCTTCGCGCTCCATTCCGCACGAATTCTCTACCGACACCACCCAGCAAGCGCCCGGATGGCGACGGCGCACCTACTTCGCGGCGCTCTTGAGCACGGGCAGCTTGGGCGCCCGTCCGTACAGCAGTTGGTACGTGTTGAAGGAGCGCAGCACGCGCTTGATGTAGCCGCGCGTCTCGGAGATGGGGATCTCCTCCACCCACGCGTCCAGCGCCAGGTCCGGCCTGTCGGACCTCCAACGATTCACCGCGCCGGGCCCCGCGTTGTAGCTGCCCACCGCGTAGGGCGTGTGCCCCTTGAAGCGCTTGAGCAAGCCGCCCAGGTAGTGGGCTCCCATGCGGATGTTGAGGTCGGGCTGGAGCAGCTGGTCCACCCTGAAGCGCTTGAGCTTCAGCTCGCGCGCCACGCCCTTCGCGGTGGACGGCATCAACTGGGTGAGGCCCATCGCTCCCGCCCATGAGAGCGCCTTGGGGTCCAGCGCGCTCTCCTCCCGCATCAGCGCCTGGAGCAGGTCCGGCTCCACGCCCGCGTCCGCGGTGTGCTTCTCGATGAGGTCGCGGAAGGCGTTGGGATAGGCCACCTCCCACACCACGCGCGTCTCCGCGGTGATGGGCCCGCTCAGGTCCTTGCGCAGCGCCAGCCGCGCCACCGCGTGGGCGGAGCGCTCGTCCCCGGCCTCGTGCAGCACCAGCACCAGCAGGCGCACGGACTCCGCGGGCAGGTTCGTCCGGTTGACGGCCAGCATCTCGGACGACACGGCTTCCTTGAAGCCCAGGCGGTACAGCTCCACGCCCGCGCGGAAGTGCGGGTCCTCGCCCATGGGGCCGGCGAACAGCGGCCAGGGGCTGACGGCCTCGGGCACGGTGAAGACCTCAGCGGACACCTTCTCCAGCCGCGGCGGGTCCACCTTCGCCAGCTGCGAGCGCGCCATCAGCCCATAGTAGGTCGCCGGGTGGTCCACGGAGAGCTTCTCGAACAGCTCCGCCGCGCCCTGGATGTTGCCCTTCTCCTGCATCGTCCGCGCCCGCCAGTAGCGCGCGCGCTCCACGTCGTAGCTCTCGTCCGCCTTGGCGAACTGCGCCTCGATGCGGTCCAGGAACGACAGGCCGGAGTCCTCCACGCCGGTGGTGCGGGCAATCCAGAACGCCTTGAAGAGCGCCTCGCCCAGGAAGTCTCCCTGCGGGTACAGCCGGGCCAGCGTGTCCAGGCGGGCCATGGCCTCCTTCGGGCGGCCCGTCTTCAGGTAGAGGTCGGCGGCGTAGAAGAGGCCGTCATCCGCGAACGAGTGGTCCGGGAACTCGCGCGCCAGCCGCTCGTAGGTCTCCATGCCCCGCGCCTGGTCCACGATGGAGCGCGACGAGCCGAGCACGTACAACACGCGCGCCAGCAGGTCGCGGTCCTGGCACTGCTCCGCCACCGGCGTCAGCACCTGGATGGCGCGCGTGTGCTGGCGCTCCTTGCGCAGGCCCTTGCCGAAGACGAAGTGCGCGCGGCAGGCCAGCGGGTCCGGGAGCTTCAGCTTCGGCAGCAGCGGCTCCAGCTGCGCCAGGCCGGCCTTGTTGCGGTGCAGCTCCACCAGCGCCTCGCCGCGCCCCACCTTCGCCTCCAACGGCGGCGCCTGCCCCTTGAGGCGCCGCTCGGCCTGCTTCGACAGGGCGGACAACGGATGCGCGGCCCACAGGCGCCACAGCGCGGCGCGCTCGGCGGCCCTGTCCCTCTTCTCCGCGGCGATGTCGGCGATGGCCATCAGCGCCTCGGCGCCCACGTTGCGGCCCCAGCTGGGCGCCGCGCGAGACGTGAGCGGCTCCAGCGCGGCCATGGCGCCCTCGGCGTCCTTCTTCTTGCGCAGCACGCGTGACAGGGCCAGCCGCGCGTCCACGTACAGCTTGGACTCCGGCGGCACCTGCTCCAGCAGCACCGCGGCTTCGTCGAAGCGGCGCAGGCTCTCCAGCGCCACGCCGCCATGCGTCAGGCAGCGGTCCTTCAGCGCGGGGTAGTCCGGGGCCAGCGCGGCGAACTCCGTGGCGGCGGACGCGTCATCCCCGGCGCGGACGGCAGCCAAAGCGCGCAGGTAGCGCACCGGCGGGCTGTCGCCCTCGTCCTTCAGCAGCTCGCGGGCGCGCGGGTACTGTCCACGGTCGAACGCGTCACGGGCCTCCTGCTTCTTGCCCTCGCCGAAGTACGGCGCCAGGTCCTCCAGCCCGTAGCGGCGGCCCCGGTGCACCACCGGCGTGGGCGGCGCGGCATTGGGGAAGGCGGGGTTGAGCACCTCCACGTAGCCCACCGGCAGCGGCGCCTTCTCCGAATCGGGAGGAGGTGACAGCTGCGCTTCGGGAGGCGCGTTGCTGGGGTGCTGGGCCGGCGCTTCGGACGCCTCGGGCTCGGCCGGGGTGGACGAAACCGCCTGCGGGGCGGGGGCCTGCGCGGTCATCAGGAGCGCGGAGGCGGCGACGGCGAGTTTGGAAAGGAAGGGCTTCATACGCGGGGGCGGGTTCCCAGGGAGATGCGCGCGGGCTCGCCCCAGGACAATCAGCAGGTCATGGAAAATTTCCGGAGACTGACACAGGTTAGACTGTCCGCCTCCTCATGGACATCCGGACACAGAGCGCGCTGCTGGCATCCATCATCGGGCTCGCCCTGGGCGTGTCCATGTTGCTGCGGCCCGGCAGGCCCAGGGTACTGACGCTGTACTCCGTCTTCGCGCTGACGGTCGCCGGCTACTACCTTTCGCTCTTCTTTCACAGCATCTTCCCGGCCGGCGACTACCCGTGGACATCCCGCATCTTCGTGGGCGCCACCCTATTGGTGGGTTCGCTGGTGCCGGGCGCGGCCGTCGCCTTCTTCCTGGAGTTCCTGGGCGTCAGCAAGGGGACGAACCTGGTGGGCCGCCGGCTCGCCCTGCTGTCCGCCGTGCTGGGGCTGACCGTGGCCGTCACCCCCCTGGCCGACAAGCTCTGGGCCCGGGTGGGCATGGGCGTGTGGGTGCTGGGCACGCTGCTGACCTACGGCTCCTTGCTGCTCCACCGGGTCCGCACCACGGAGTCGCGCATCGAGAAGTTCCGGCTGGCGTACCTGGCCATCGGCGCGGGCGCGGCCATCCTCTTCTCCGCGCTGGATTTCCTGGTCAGCTTCGGCATCCCCTTCCCCACGCTGGGCTCGGTCTTCTCCACGCTGTACCTGTTCTTCCTGGCCCACACGCTGCTGCGGCTGCGGCTCATGGACCTGCACGAGCTGCTGGGCAAGATTGCCTCGCAGACGGTGCTGGCCAGCATCCTGGCCGCCGTCTTCACGGTGCTGACGGCGTGGGGGAAGGAGAACACCGGCCTCTTCCTCTTCAACACGGTGGTGGCCGCGTTCGTCATCCTCATCCTCCTGGAGCCCCTGAAGGTGAAGGTGGAGGAGATGGTGGTGCGCATCTTCTTCCGCGAGCGCTTCGCCCTCCTGGACTCGCTGGGCTCGCTGCGCGTGCGCATCGCGAACGTCATCGAGATCTCCGAGCTGGCCCGGCTGGTGCTGGACACGCTCCATGAAACGGGCCGCGTGACGCACGCCTCCGTGTACCTGCTGGCGGAGGACCGGCCCGGGTACCGGCTGCTGGACTCGCGGGGCCCGCTGCCGGTGGCCTTCCTGGACACGGCGGTGGCGCGCGGGCTGCTCTTCGCGGCGGCCAGCGGACAAAAGGCGGTGCTGCGGGAGAACGTGGAGCGCCGCATGGCCACCATGCGGCTGCAGGCGGTGGAGGGCAAGCGCTACCGGGACGAGCTCAAGCGGCTCAACGACACGCGCGCGGCGCTGGTGCAGGTGAAGGCCGGCATCGCCGTGCCGCTGATGGGCAATGACCGCGTCATCGGGTTCCTCAACCTGTGGGACGAACGGGTGCCGGAGGCCTTCGCGTCCGACGAAATCGCCATCATCCTGGAGGTGGCGGAGCGGCTGGCGACGGTGCTGGAGAACTCCAAGCTCTACGAGAAGATCCGCGAGCGGGACCGCCTGGCCGCGCTGGGTGAGATGGCGGCGGGCCTGGCGCACGAAATTCGCAATCCGCTGGGCGCCATCAAGGGCGCTGCGCAGTGCCTGGACCCGGCGCAGTTCCACGGCGAGGACGCCGAGTTCCTCGACGTCATCGTCGAGGAGGTCAACCGGCTCAACGGCGTAGTGACGGCGTTCCTCGACTACGCGCGTCCGATGAAGCAGAGCTTCGGCACCACCGACCTCAACGAGGTGGTGACGCGCACCATGCGGCTCATCCAGAACGACGTGCCCTCCAACCTCCACCTGGCCGTGGAGCTGGACTTGATGCTGCCGCGCGTGGACGGCGACGCGGAGCAGCTCAAGCAGGTGCTCATCAACCTGGTGCAGAACGCGGTGCAGGCGCTCGGGACGCGCGAGGGCCGCATCAGCGTGCGCACGGAGAAGCCGGAGCGCTTCGGGGAGCTGCGCAGCGCCGGCGCCGAGTTCGTGGAGGTGCAGGTGTCCGACAACGGCCCCGGCATTCCTCCGGACCAGCACCCGCACATCTTCGTGCCCTTCTACACGACGAAGCAGAAGGGCACCGGCCTGGGGCTGGCCATCTGCCAGCGCATCGTGAAGAACCACGGCGGCAGCATCTCCGTGCAGAGCAAGGTGGGCGAAGGCACCACGTTCGTCATCCGGTTCCCCGCCCTCCCCACCGAGCAGCCCGCGGACGCCACCTCCGTGGAGGGCCTGCCCGCCGGGAAGCGGCCGTCGCAGTCCTTGCCCATGCCCGACGAGCTGCGCGACGGGGGCAAGCCGTCCCACGTGGAGGCCCGCGCCAAGCGGGAGCGCCGCAAGCGGCTCCGCGCGTAGCGACACCGCTTTCGCTCCTGAGGGCGCGCGCCTATAGGGTGATCCCCATGAGCGCATGCCCCTTCTGCCAGTCCGCGATGCAGCCCAGTCCGAGCGGTGAGCTTCCCCTGGAGACCTGCGGTGACTGCGGCGCAGTGTGGTTCGAGGGCGATGCGCTCGCGAAGGTCATGGGCGGCGCCGTCTCGGACGCGCTCCTGCGCCGCTCGAAGGACCGGCCGGGAAGCTGCAAGGCCTGCCACGGTGAGCTCCAGTTCGTTCCGGAGTGTCCCCACTGCTCGACGCGCGCCCCCGCCTGCCCGCGCTGCGGCCAGGCGCCCCTGCCCGTGGTGGAGGTGTTCGGCGTCCCCATGGAGGTGTGCTCGGGCTGCGCGGGGGTTGCCCTGGATGCGGGCGAACTCCAGCAACTCCAAGCCGCCGTGGAGACGTACCGCAGCGCGCCGCTCGACCTCCGGCCCACGGTGCGAATCGAAGGGAAGCCGTGCTGCACCGCGTGCCGGCGAGACATGCTGCCAGCGCATGGTTTTGTATGGGAGGAAGCCCTCTACTGTGGAAGCTGCGCGCCGAGTGGCGCAACCCCGTTCACGGAAGAGATGGACAGCGGCAAGGGCATCCCCCTCGTCGTCCCCAGTCGGCGGGGGCCCGTGCTCAACGTTGGCGGCTTCGTCTCCGCTGGCATGATGTGGCTGCTCAAGCAGATGATGTCCGGCTCCCGCCCCACCTTTCGCTTCTGACTCACGGCGGATATCCGCCAGGCCTCACCCCAGTGACGCGGTCGCCTCGGCCAGCTTCTCCTGCGCGGCCTCCCAGCGGGCATAGAGGTCTTCCAGCTCCTCCTTGCTCGCGCGGTGCGTGTCCATCAGCGGCTTGGCGCGCGCGAAGTCGTTGTAGAGGGCCGGGTCCGCGAGCTGCGCCTCGCGCTCCTTCTGCCCGGCCTCCACCTCGGCGATGCGGGCCTCCAGCTTCGCGATCTCCTTCTTGAGGGGCCCCTCCACCACGCTGCGGCGCTGGCGCGCCTCCGCCTCCAGCCGCTTGCGGTCCTTCTCCGTCATCGGCCCGGAGGCCACCTTGTCGCCCCGCGCCTGGCCCGCCGCGAGGGCCGCGGCCTCCGCCGCCGCCTGCTGGAGCTTCTGCTGGTGGTACAGGTAGTCGTCCAGGTTGCCCGGGTGCGGCGTGAGCTTCCCGTCCGCCACCTCCCACACGTGCGACGACAGGCCGTTGATGAAGCTCCGGCTGTGGCTGACGAACAGCAACGTGCCGCCGTAGCTCTTCAGCGCTTCAATCAGCATCTCGGCCGAGTCCAGGTCCAGGTGGTTGGTGGGCTCGTCCATCAGCAGGAAGTTGGACGGCACCAGCAGCAGCTTGGCCAGCGCCACCCGCGCGCGCTCACCCCCGCTCAGCACGCCAATGGGCTTCTCCACGTCGTCGCCGCTGAAGAGGAACGCGCCCAGCACGCCGCGCACGTAGCTCTCCGGCTTGTCCGCGGCCAGCGGGCGCACCTCTTCGATGATGGTGTTCTGCCGGTTCAGCTTGTCCGCGTGGTGCTGCGCGTAATAGCCCACCACCACGTTGTGCCCCAGCGTCACCGTCCCGGTGTCCGGCGTCAGCTCACCAGCGACCATCTTCAGGAGCGTCGTCTTGCCCGCGCCGTTCGCGCCCACCACGGCGATGCGCTGCCCCCGCTCCACGCGCCCGGTGAGGCCGTCGTAGATGGTCTGCGCGCCGTACCGCTTGGTGATGCCCTCCAGCGTCACCACGTCGCGCCCGCTCCGCTCGACCTCGGGGAAGCGGAACTTCATCGACGTCCGCTCCTCCAGGACCTGCACCTTCTCCAGCTTCTCCAACATCTTGGCGCGGCTCTGCGCCTGCCGCGCCTTGGTGGCCTTCGCGCCGAAGCGGTCGATGAAGCCCTGCAGCTCCGCGCGGCGTGACTCCACCTTCTCGGCGCGGGCCCGGAGCAGCTCCTTCTCCTCTGCGCGCAGGCGCTTGTACTCGTCGTAGTTCCCCGCGTACTCGCGCACGCCCTCCACTTCCAGGGACACCACCCGGTTGATCTGCCGGTTGAGGAAGTCCTTGTCGTGGGAGATGAGCACCAGCGCCTTGGTGGAGCGGCGCATGAAGTCGTCGAACCAGGTGAGCGTGGGCACGTCCAGGTGGTTGGTGGGCTCGTCCAGCAGGAGCAGGTCCGGGTCCTGGAGCAGCAGCCCCGCCAGGGCCGCGCGCATCCGCCAACCGCCGGACAGCGCGGAGGTGGGCTTGGCCAGGTCCGCGTCGCGGAAGCCCAGGCCCTTGAGGATGCGCTCGGCGTGGTGGCGGCCGTAGCGGTTCTCGAAGTCGTCCAGCTCCGCGTGCAGGTCCGCCAGGGACTGGGACAGCTCCAGCTGGTCCTCCTCGTCCGTGGCGGCGGCGAGCGCCTCCTCGGTCTCCTTGAGGCGCGCCTCCATCGCATCGCGGCCGGGCACGGTGCTCATCACCGCCTCCACCACGGTGCCCTCCGGCAGGCCGGCGATCTCTTGCGGCAGGTAGCCCGCCCGGGCCTTGCGGCTGTACTGCACCGTCCCCGAGTCGGGCTGGGCCACGCCCGCCAGGATTTTCATCAGCGAGCTCTTGCCTGTCCCGTTGGCCCCTACGAGGCCCACCCGGTCCCTGGGACCCAGCGTGAAGCTGTCCTGATCGAAGAGGACCTTCTTTCCGTACGAGAGACAGAGGTCCTGGGCGATGACGAGGCTCATGGCGCCGGGGATGTAACAGCCCGCGGGCTCCTCGGGAATGTCGGATGTGCCTGCCCGTTCGCTCTGGGGCCCCACAGGGGCTTTCCGGGTTGGGCCGGGGCCTGTCTATACTCTGGCCCCACATGGCTGCCCCCTGTCCCCATTGCGGAAGCACCGACGGCGTCGACCACCTCTGCTCAGGCCAGAGCCTCCAGCTCCTCGGCCAGGTGCTCGACGGCCGTTATAAAATCGAAAGCGTCCTGGGCCAGGGCGGCATGGGCATGGTGTTCCGCGCCACCCAGACGTCCGTGCAGCGCCCGGTGGCGGTGAAGACGCTCAACCCGTCGCTGGCCGCCGCGCCCCAGTTCTTCGAGCGCTTTCGCCGGGAGGCGGAGCTCGCCAGCCGGCTGCGCCACCCCAACGTCATCACCATCTTCGACTTCGGCCGGTCGCCGGACGGCACCTGCTACTACGTGATGGAGCTGCTGGAAGGCGAAAGCCTGAAGGAGACGGTGAAGCGCCAGGGCCCCATGTCCCTGCGCCGGGCCTTGAGCCTCGTGGAGCAGGCGTCGCAGGGGCTGGCGCACGCGCACGCGGAGGGCTGCGTCCACCGCGACTTGAAGCCGCACAACATCATGGTGCAGCAGCTCAGCGGCCAGGACTTCGTCAAGGTGCTGGACTTCGGCCTGGTGAAGGCCATGGAGGCAGAGGAGGAGGAGCAGCTCACCTCCACCGGGCAGGTGCTGGGCACGCCCCAGTACATGCCGCCCGAGCAGGCCGGCGGCGAGTCCGTGGACCAGCGCTCCGACCTCTACTCCATGGCGGGCGTGCTCTACTTCTGCCTCACCGGCAGCTCGCCCTTCGGCGCGAACACGGTGCGCAAGGCGCTGACGGCGTCGCTCACCCAGCCGGTGCCCGCCGTCAACACCAAGCGCCAGGGCGCCCCGGTGCCGGCCGCGCTGGATGCCTTCTTCAAGAAGGCGCTCGCCCCGGAGAAGGAGGACCGGTACCAGAACGCGCAGGAGTTCATCGACGCGATGCTGGACACCGTAGCGGACCTCACCTCCGAGGAGCTCGACGCCATGCCGAGCGGCGGCGTCTCCAGCGCCAGCGAGCGCGGCAGCAACAGCCGCAGCCGCTCCAGCCGTCAGGGCAGCCAGAGCGGCATCCGCTCCTCGCGGGTGGGCGCCGCGCCGACCCTGGGCCGGGGCTCCACGCCGTCCAACGTCGTCGTCGCCAGGACCCAGGGCGGCGGTGGGGGCGCCGCGTCCTCCCCCAGCCGCGGGCGCTCGCAGACGTCCAGGTCCGCGCCGCCTCCTCCGCCCCCCGAGCCGGAGGGCATGTCCACCGGCAAGAAGGTGGCCCTGGTCGCCGTGCCGCTCGTCCTCCTGGGCATTGGCGCGGCCGTGGTCCTGGGCAACCAGGGTGACGGCAGCGCCCCCGCGACGCCGGTGGTGGTGAACGTCCCCCGCGATGCCTCACCGACCACGACGCAGGTCGCGACAGGAACACCCGAGGAGCCGTCCCTCCTCACCGTGAGCCTCGCCTCGACGCCGTCCGGCGCATCCATCTACGAAGGCGAGGAGATGGTGGGCACCACGCCCACGAAGCTCCAGCTCCGCCGCGACAAGGTGCACTCCTTCAGCTTCCGCATGCCGGGGCACCAGGACAAGGAGCTCACGCTCAACCTGCGCCGGGTGGCTGGGAACACACAGACGGCGAATGTGGTGCTGGAGCCTGTGCGCGCCGCGGGCCCCGGACGTTCGCCGCGCCCGCCGCCGAAGCCGTCGAGCCCGTCCGGGCCGGACATCTCCGTCTTCGAGTAGTCCCCACCAGGGGGCACGCGGAAGCGCCGCGGTGCCCCCCGGTCCTTCCGCCCCCTCGCGTCAGGCGAGCTTCGCGAGGCCCGGGAGGACCTCCCCGCTCTTGCCCACGACGCGGTGCTCGAAGCGGTTGGAGTTCTCCGCCGGGTCCAGGTTGACGAGCCACGTCTCCCCGCCGGCCTTTCGCACCTGGTCCACGATTCCAGCGGCCGGGTACACGGCGCCGGAGGTCCCCGCCGCCAGGAAGATGAGACGTCCACCCGAGGTGGCGGCCCGCAGCGAGAAGTCCTCGATGCGCTGGATGTCCGCCGGGTCCAGGTATTCGCCGAACCAGACGATGTGGGGCCGCAACTGCTGGCCACACGCATCGCACTCGGGCACCGACCCCGTGGGGTACACGGTGGCGTCGTCGAAGGGGGGCCGCTCGCAGCGGCTGCAGCGCGTCTTGAAGAGGTTGCCGTGCATCTCCACCACCCGCTGACTTCCGGCGCGGGAGTGCAGGCCATCGACGTTCTGGGTGGCGAGCAGGAAGCGGTCCCCCAGGTGACGCTCCCAGGCGACGAGCGCCTCGTGGCCCGGATTGGGGTGGACGGCGGCGGCGCCCTTGCGTCGCTCCGAGTAGAAGCGCCACACCCGCGACGGGTCCTTCCGGAAGCCCTCGGGCGACGCCACGGCCTCCACGGGCTGGTCCTCCCAGAGTCCGCTCATCCCACGGAAGGTGGGAACTCCGCTCTCAGCGGAGACCCCCGCGCCCGTGAGGACGAGCAGCCAGGTATTCGAATCGAGGGTGAGCGAATGCATGTCGGCTCCTGTGCGGCGGAAAGCGAATCAAGCTATGGAGGGGACGCTGACCCTACCGGGGCCTGACGCTCCCGGGGGTCGCCTTGCGAGGTCCCATCATGGCGGAAGTCACTCTGGATCTGCGCGGCATGCCCAAGGCCGAAGCCTACGCCGAGCTGAAGCAGCACGCGCGCGCGGTGCTCGAGGGCATCGACGACGACATCACCGGCATGGCCACCATGAGCTGCCTGCTGCACCACGCCTTCGGGCACCTGTGGACGGGCTTCTACCGCGTCGTCACGCCGGGCAAGCTGCTCCGCGTGGGCCCCTACCAGGGCACGCTCGGGTGCCTGGAAATCCCCTTCGGCAAGGGCGTGTGCGGCGCCGCCGCGGCGAAGGGCGAGACGATGGTGGTGGCGGACGTCCACGCCTTCCCGGGCCACATCACCTGCGACGGACGCTCGACGTCGGAGATTGTCGTGCCGGTGTTCGGCCGCAACCGGGAGCTGCTCGCCGTGCTCGACATTGACTCCGAGCACCCGGGCACCTTTGACGAGGTGGACCGCCGCGAGCTGGAAGACCTGGTGCGCTGGTTCCAGCGGTAGCGGCGGCCCGCGGCCGGGCGCTCAGCGCGCGCGGGCGTACGCCACGGCGAGCTGCCCGGCGAAGCGCGCGTTGTGGGTGAGCAGCGCCAGGTTGGCCTTGAGCGTCTTGCCCCCGGTGCGCTTCGCCATCTCCGACAGGAGGAAAGGCGTCACGCCCTTGCCGCGGATGCCCTGCCGGTCCGCGTCGGCGAGCGTCGCGGCGATGTGCAGCTCCACCTCGTTGCGAGGCAGGGATGTCTCCTCGGGCGGAGGCACGGTGTAGAGCACCCCGCCCTGCTTCAGCGACTCGAAGCGGGCGCGGGCGATGCGGGCGGCCGTGTCCACGTCATCCGCGCGGTGCTCCAGGGGGATGCCGGAGCCACGGCTGTAGAAGGACGGCAGCTCGTCCGTCCCCACCCCGATGACGGGCACGCCGGCCGTCTCCAACAGCTCCATCGTCTTGGGCAGGTCCAGCACGGACTTGGCGCCCGCGCACACCACTGCGACAGGGAACCGCGCCAGCGCGGCGATGTCCTGGGAGATGTCGAAGTGCTCCGACGCCCCGCGGTGCACCCCACCAATGCCGCCGGTGGAGAAGACACGGATGCCCGCGGCTGCGGCCATTTCACACGTGGCGCTCACGGTGGTGCCACCCGTGGCGCGCGTGGCCATGGCGACGGCCAGGTCCCGGGAGCCCAGCTTGAGCAGGCGCTCCTTGCCCTCCGCCAGCCGGCGCAACTCCGACTCCTCCAGCCCGATGCACAATTGCCCATCGATGATGGCGGTGGCGGCGGGAACGGCGCCAGCGCGGCGGATGGCCTCCTCACATGCCCGGGCGGCGGCCAGGTTGTCCGGATAGGGAAGGCCCTGGGCCACGACGCTCGTCTCCAGGGCCACCAGCGGTTGGCCGGCCTCGAGCGCGCGGCGCACCTCTTCCGAAAAGCGTAGGTCCATGCCCAGGCGTTTAGCATGCCCGCCTCTCAACGTCGGCTTGCGCGCGCGGCCCCTCGGGCCTATTCCCCTGCCGCCGTGTCCACGTCCACCACCGCCGTCGTGCCTGCCCCTTCGCGCGGCTTCTCCGCGTCCGACCTGGCCATCGTCGGCGTCGTGATTGTCTGGGGCACCAACTACACGGTGGTGAAGGAGGCGATGGAGACGCTCCCTCCCCTGGCCTTCATGTCGCTGCGCTTCACCATCGCGGCGTTGGCCATGGGCGCGTTGCTCCTCGGCGTCGAAGGCTGGAAGCCGCTTCCCCGCCCGGTGTTCCTCAAGCTGCTGGGGCTCGGGCTGGTGGGCAACACCGTGTACCAGTTGTGCTTCATCCTCGGCCTGGCGAACACCTCGGTGGCGAACAGCGGGATGCTGACAGCGGTGACGCCGGTGCTGGTGGCCACGCTCGGTGCCCTGTTCGGCGTGGAGCGGCTCACCCGCCCGCTCGTCGTGGCACTGGGTCTGGGCGTGGTGGGGATGCTGCTGGTGCTGGGGGGACGCGGCGCGTCCCAACATGGCGCGTCCTCGCTGGGTGACGGGCTCATCGTCGGCGCCAGCCTCTGCTGGGCGCTCTACACGGTGGGCATCCGCACCGTGAGCCCGGAGGTGTCCGCGCTGCGCATCACCGCCATCAGCATGCTGACGGGCGCGCCGGGCGTGGTGCTCGCGGGCGTGCCCGAGCTGCTGCGCCTGGAGACCGAGCACATCACCGCCGGCGCCTGGGCGGGCGTCGTGTACTCGGCGCTGGTGCCGCTGGTGCTCGCGTACTTCATCTGGGGCCGCACCGTGCAGCAGGTGGGCAGCAGCCGCGCGGGCCTCTACAACACCGGCATCCCCGTGGTGGCCGCCCTCACGGCGTGGGCCGTGCGCGGAGAGCGCCCCACCTGGGTGCAGGTGCTTGGCGCGGGGCTGGTGCTCACTGGCGTGCTGCTCAGCCGGCGGAAGTCGTAGGCCGCGCGGGCGCGCTCATTCCCGGCGACCCCGCTCCACCGCGAGGCCGTACTCCTCCATCTTCTTGTCCAGCGTGGGCCGGCTGATGCCGAGCAGCTCCGCGGCGAGCACCTTCTTCCCCGACGCCTCGCGCAGGGCCTCGGCGATGGCATCGCGCTCCAGCCGGGCCACGCGCCCCTGCAGCGTCTTGTCGCCTTCGCCGCCCTCCTGGAACTCCGGGGGCAGTTGAAGCGCGCCCACGCGGCTTGACGCGTACAACAGGCCCAGTCGCTCGCCCACCAACTCCAGCTCGCGCAGGTTCTGCGGCCACGCGTACTCCAGCAGCAGCCGCCGGGCCTCGGGGCTGAGCGTCGGTGGTTCCTTGCGAATCCGGCGGGCCGCGCGCGCCGCGAACTGCTCCAGCAGCGGCAGCACGTCCGCGCGCCGCTCACGGATGGGCGGAGCGTCCAGCTCGAAGCCCGACAGCACCCGAGCCAACGCGGACTCCACGTCACCACGCGCCGCCAGCAACGACACCGACGCGGGCGCGGTGGCCAGCACCCGCACGTCCACGGGCTCCTCGCCGCCTTGCCGCGCGGGCGCCGCGCGACGCGCCAGGGCCCGCGCCAGTCGCTCCGAAGCGGGCCGCGCGAGCGACTCCACGTGGAGCAGCACCAGCGAGCCCCCATCCGCGCGCAGCAGCGCGGACACGACGGGCGGGTGCCCGGGCGCGCTCGCCCTGCCGAACAGCGCCTCCTCAACGGCCTCGGCGGGCTCCCGGCAGTCCACCACGATGAAGGGCCCCAGGGCTCGAGGCGAGCGCGCATGGACGAAGCGGGCCAGCAGCGCCTTGCCCACGCCCGGCTCGCCATGAATCACCACCGGCGCGGCGCTGGCGGCCACCCGGCGCGCCAGCTCCAACAAGGCCCGCAGCGGTCGGGACGTACCAGAGAGCGCGGCCACGGGCGGCTCCGCCTCCACGCGGGAGCGCACGGTGGTGTAGGCCTCGCCACCCAACCGTCCCAGCGCCGCGAGCAACTGGCCCTCCCCTTCGCTGAACTTCGGCTCCGCCCGCGTCACGTACAGCACGCCGAAGGGCATGCCGCCCGAGGCAACCAGGGGCGCGCAGAGGATGTCATCCGTCTGGACGAGCTCCTTCCGCTCCAGCGCGGCCTGCGCCAGCGCGCGCGGCATCGTAAGCGCCTCCGCGCCCGCCACCGCGGCGGTGAGCAAGCCATCACTGCTGCCCAGCAGCGCGGCCGCGCGGTCGGCATTGAGCGCGTGCGCGACCTCGTCCGCCAGGCGTCGCAGCACCAGTGCGCCACTGGTTGCCCCCAACAAGGCAATGCCCGCCGAGTACATCGCCGCCGCCGTGCCCACGTGAGGCAGCACTTCTTCAATCGGAACCTGGCCGACCTTCTCCGGCCCATCGGCCACCAGGGTCACCGGGGGCGGCTCGAAGAGAGCCGTCGTCGCGCCCACGCGCACCTGGTCACCGGGCTTGAGCACCACTTCGCCCATGAGGCGCTCGCCGTTGACGAACGTCCCGTTGCGCGAGCGCAAGTCGCGGAGGTGCGACTGCCCGTCGAGGACGGAGATCAGCGCGTGCTTGCGGGAGACTTGATGGTCATCCAGCGGGATTTCACACGACGGACTGCGGCCAATCGTCGCCTCCGCGAGCACGTCGTGACGACGCCCCGCGGAAGGACCGGTGAGCAGCAGGAGGGCGGGCATGGGGCGCGGAGCCTAGCGCCCCGCAATGGCCGGGCAAGGCCCCCCGGCACCGCTTGCTACATCGGCCGTTCGGCGTTCAGGAGTTCACGGAGTTCCCGCTCATCCAACGCCCGGCCTTCCCGGCTGATGGCCAGCGCGTTGACCTGGGTCTCCGCGACCTCCACGTGGGCGCCCTTGCGCCACTCGGTTGTATGCACTGCGCCATCCACGAGCTTGCCCACCACGGAGCCCTCGTCCCGGCCCATGACCTCCAGCCACAAGTTTTCCGTGACGGTGTTCCCGTCGGGATGGGTGTCGAAGGGTGCGCGCACCAGGAAGGTGAGCGGCTCCATCAGCCCCTTGCGCTGGAAGCGCGCCAGGAAGGACGGGAGCACCAGCTGGGCCTCGCGCCGCATGGCCTGGGTCTGCTCCTCCGGCTCCTTCTCGAAGCGCTCGCGATAGGGCTCCAGCAGCTGGGACGTGTTGTGCCGGCCCAGCGGGGACACCACGGTGAGGAAGAGCCCCTCGTGTCCCTCGAAGGTGTCCAGGGGGACGCCCAGCAGGTTGGCGCGGGCCTCCTCCGAGGGCACGAGCGTGAAGACCTGCCCCTCGCTGGTGCCCACCTGGGTGCGCAGCGCCGGCCCCTGCCCGAAGGCCAGGTCGGTGCACAGCTCGTGAAGGAAGCTCTCCGCGGCCAGCAGGTCCTTCTCGGCCAGGTGGAAGATTTCCAGGTCCCGAGCCCCGAACTTCTCCATCCCGTGCGAGTGCACCCACAGGGGCGTGTCCCCCTCCGTCGCCTCCACGGCATGGAGGTGGACGTGGTCGCGGATGTCGAAGTCCAGCTCCGTGATTTCCACCACGTCGTCGGGCTCGTGGAGCTTGAAGGCGGTGAGGTCCACCAGCACGCCCTGCACGTGCTCCAGCAGCGTGCGCACGGCCCACAGCGCCTCGAAGACAGGCAGCGTGGGCTGCGCCCCACCCGGCTCCACGGACAGATGGTAGTAGGCCGTGGCGCGCCCCAGCCGCTCGAAGGCGTCCGGGCTGCCGCTGAACACCTCCTTGCGGAAGCGCGGCAGGCCCTCGGAGCCCCGCGTCAGGCGCACCAGCACCTCGGAGCCGTCCGCCCGCAGCGTGAAACCCTCGTCGTCCGCGTCCGGGGTGAACTCCACCTCATCGTTCGCGAAGGACGCGCGCAGTGCCTCGATGGGAGCCGGGCCCTCCTGCTCCGTCGCCAGCAGGTAGACCTCCATCACAGGTGCTTCTCGATCTGCCGGAAGAGGTCCACGCGGTCCACCAGGTTGGTCAAATAGTCGAGCTTGTCCGTGGGAAGCACGAGCACCGGCGACAGGCGGTAGCCCTCGAACCACTCCTCATAGAGGGCGTTGAGGCGCTGCAGGTACCGGGTGGGGATGTCCCGCTCCATGGCCCGGCCGCGGATGCGGATGCGCTCACGAATCGTCTGCACCGGGCAGCGGAGGTAGATCATGAGGTCGGGGGGCCGCAACGACTCCGAAATCGTCTCGTACAGCTCGCAGTACGTCTTCCAGTCCCGCTTGTCGATGAGCCGCTGCCGGTGGAGGTTCTTGGCGAAGATCTCCGCGTCCTCATAGAGGGTGCGGTCCTGAAGCACCGTCCCGGAGGTGCGCTCCAGCTCCCGGTGCAGGCGGAACTTGTGCGTCAGGAAGAAGAGCTGCGAGCGGAACGCCCACGTCTTCATGTCCTTGTAGAAGTCCGCCAGATAGGGGTTCTGGTCGTTGGGTTCGAAGGAGGGCGTCAACCCGTACTTCCGGCAGAGGAAGGACGTCAGCTCCGTCTTTCCGGCGCCGATGTTGCCCGCGATGGCGATGAACTTTTTCCTGGCCACACCACCCCTGCTTGTAACCCCGCCGAGCGGCGCGCACCAGAAACAACGTGTAGGTAGGACGTGGTAGAAGAAGTGCATGCCCCCCCGTCGTCCCGTTCAACGCGTGACAGGTGCCACCGTCCTCCCGCCTGGGAGTCGCCGCCTGAGCGTCTGGCCAGGGAGCTTCGGCGGGCAAGCCCGCGGGCCCGGGCACCTTCCGGCCTTGAACATCGGCCCCCAGGAGGCGGGCTGAGGGATGCGCAAGCTCTTTTGCATTTTCGTGGCGGGTGTCTGGACGCTCGTCTGTTTCCACCTGGCCATCCTGGCGATGCTGCTCACGCTCAACCCATCGCGCTCCATCTGGGTGGCGCGAGAGCTCTGGTCGCCCGTCCTGCTGTGGGCAGGGGGCGCGACGCTGGAAGTCATCGGCCAGGAGAACGTGGACCCGAATCGGCCCACCATCTACGTGGCCAACCACCAGTCCACCATCGACATCCCGGCGCACTTCATGGCCGTCGCCGTCCCGTTCCGCTACGTCGCCAAGTCGCAGCTCAAGTGGGTGCCCCTCATCGGCTGGTACCTGGCGCTCGCGGGCCACGTCTTCGTCAACCGGTCCAACCGCTCCAAGGCCATTGCCTCGCTCAACGCGGCAGCGGCCAAGATTCGCGGCGGCACCAGCATCTTCCTGTATCCGGAAGGCACCCGCTCGACGGACGGCCGCGTCCTGCCCTTCAAGAAGGGCCCCTTCGCCCTGGCGCTGAAGGCCCGCGTCCCCGTCTGCCCCGTCACCATCGAGGGCTCCGGCAACCTGATGCCCAAGTCCACCTGGAACATCACCCCCGGTCCCATCCGCGTGAAGATTGGCAAGCCCATCGACACGACCACGTTCGCCGAAGGCGACCGCGAAGGCCTGGCCCGAGCCGTCCGCGCCGTCATCATCGCGGACAGCCTGTCCCTCGGGGGCAAGGGCGGCGACGTGGATGACGCCGTGGCCGCCGCGGGCGTCGAGGGCGTCAGCGGCACGCGCGCCCGCGCAGTCTCCTCCTCCTGAGAAGCCTCTCCGAGATGACCATCCGCCACCTCCGTTCCCGTCCCTGGATTCGCGCCGCGGTGCTCGGCGTAGGCCTCCTGGCTGGCTGCAGCACCACCTCCACCCACTCCGCCAAGACGCGCCCCACCGATCCGCTTTCCCAGGCGCGGGCCTACCTGGACGAGCATCAGCCCACGAAGGCGCTGGGGCTGCTGACGGACCTGCACCGGCAGTCGCCGGACGACCTGGACGTGGCGCGCTCGCTCACCGAGGCCTACGTGAAGGCGGGGCAGACGGACGCGTGGATCGCGGAGCTCCAGAAGCGAATCGCGGCGGGTGAGCGCGCGAGCGACCAGTACATGCTGGGCCTCGCCCTCTTCTCACGCGCTCGCGACGCGGGGGCCCCCAGCGTCGCCGCCTTCGAGCGCGCCACGGCGTTGGCACCGGACACCGCGGAGTTCCACTACCGGCTGGGGCTCGCGCGGCTGGAGTCCGAACAGTACCCGGAGGCGCTCGGGCCCCTGCGGCGCGCCACGGCGTTGGCGCCGGACCGCACCGCCTGGCGCCTGCCGCTGGCCAAGGCGCTGCACCGCACGGGAGACGCGCCCGGGGCCGTGGAGGCGCTCGGCACGGTGGTGCGGGGCCAGCCCACGCCGGCCGAAGTCACCACCGCGCGGGCGCTGATGGAGCAGATCGCGGACCCGTTCTCCGGCTTCCCCAAGGCCGCCGAGGCGAAGCTGGAAGAAGGCATGCGCTACCTCAAGGACCTGGATGCGCCCCAGCACGCCATCCTCGCCTTCGAGGAGATCCTGCTCGACTACCCGGACGTCGCGGTGGTGCATGCGTTGCTGGGCCTGGCCTACCAACGCCTGGATGACGCGGGACGCGCGGTGGATGAGTTCAAGCAGGCCATCGAGCGCGCCCCCCGCGACGGCAAGAACCACTTCTACCTGGGCGAGCTCTACCTGGCGCGCCAGCGTCCCGACGCGGCCCGCGCCTCCTTCGAAAAAGCCGTGGCGCTCCACCCACTGCTCGAGACCGCCTGGTTCCACCTGGGAGACCTCCACCTGGAACGCAGGGACCTCACGGCCGCCCGCGAGTCCTTCACCGTGGCCACCTCCCTGGCACCGGAGGCCGTGGCGACGCGAGGCAAGCTGGCGCTCGTGTACCAACTGGAGGGCGACTTCGCCGCCGCCGAGCGCGAGCTGCGCCGCGTGGTCGAAAAGGACCCGGAGAACATGGAGTTCAGCCTGCGCTTGGGGCTGCTCTACACCGAGCAGGCGATGAAGGCCTCGCGTGCAGAGGCGCGGAAGACGGCGGCCAGCGAGGCCGAGCGCTGGCTGATGAAGGTGCTGGAGACCCAGCCTGAAAACGCGGTGGCGTCCCGTGCGCTTCAGCAACTCAAGGCACAGTAGCCATCCACGGGCCCAGCCCTCTACACTCATTGCCCGATGAGCGACGGTCGCAAGCCCCCTCCGCCTGGAACGCAGCCTCCTCGGGCGGCGTCTCCGTCTGGCTCTCAGCCGCGCACGCCGACGAACCCCGGCATGCCGCGCGCACCCAGCCAGTCCAATCTGCGGGTGATGTCCGCCGCGCGCGCCGAGCCCCTCCAGAAGGAGAAGCCAGACGGTCCGCTGGGGAAGCGGCTGGCGGGGGATGCCTCGAACCACCTCCTCAACGGCCTCTCCATCCTCAAAGAGCTGGTCGCGGACTTCCGCCAGAGCGACCGCTTCTTCAAGTACAAGGCGTCCATCATCGCCGGCTGGCTGATGATGACGGTGATGAGCCTGGCCATTGCGTGCCCAGGCAGCACAGTGCGCAAGGGGGACATGGACGCGCGCCTGGTGCTCAGTGACAGGTTGGACCGGCCCTCGGTCACCATCTGGAACGAGAGCAAGGAGCCCTGGTACGACGTCACCCTCACCGTCAATGGGCAGTACCAGGCGGCGGTGCTGACGGTGGCCCCGGGTGAGTTCATCACCATCACCCCCAAGCAGCTGATGGGCTCCAGCGGCGCCGCGCCCGCGGACCTCCGCTTCCAGTCCATCCAGATGCGCAGCCGGGATGACAGCGCGGACCTGACCGAGGACCTCAACGCCGCCTGGGAGCGCCTTCGCAAGCCGCAGCGGTAGTCCGCCGTGGACACACGAAGGGCGCCCTTCCTCTCGGAAGCGCGCCCTCGCGTTGCTCCAGGCCCCTCCTCACGAAGGGGCCAGGGATGCCGTCCGTACGGGACTACTCCGCCTTCGTCTCTTCCGCAGGCTCAGCCGCCGCCTCGGTGTCGACAGGAGCGGCCTTCTCCGGCCGGTCCACGAGCTCCAGGAGGGCCATCTCCGCGGCGTCGCCCCGGCGGAAGCCGAGCCGAACGATGCGGGTGTAGCCACCGGGACGGGTGGCGTACCGGTCCTTGTACTCGCTGAACACCTTCTGCAGCACGTCGCGGTCCTTGACCGTACGCGCCGCCAGGCGAACGTTGGCGAGGCCGCCACGCTTGCCCAGGGTGATGATCCGCTCCGCGATCTTCCGGGCCTCCTTGGCCTTGGGAAGCGTGGTGCGGATGGCCTGGTGCTCCAGCAGTGAGGTCACCATATTGTTGAGCATCGCGAGCCGGTGGCTCGTGGTGCGGTGAAGCTTCCTCTGTCCGACCTTGTGGCGCATCGTCGTGCTCCAGAGTCCTTGTGGGACTCCACCACTCCGGCCGTGTCAGGTACCGGGTGGGATGGGAGGACCCGGCACGGGGCCCACCGCTGTCATTCGGACCGGAAGACGTCCCAGCCCCCTCCCCTCGCGCCGCTGACTGCCGTACCCGCGGCCGCGTGGGGAGGCCCTGAGTGAACCCTACTACGCCTTCGGCTGCGCGGGAGCCGGCGCCTGCTTCGGCGGCCAGTTCTCCAGCTTCATGCCCAGCGACAGGCCCATCTCCGCGAGGATCTCCTTGATCTCCTTCAGAGACTTGCGGCCGAAGTTCTTCGTCTTGAGCATCTCGGCCTCGGTGCGCTGCACGAGGTCGCCGATGGACTTGATGTTCGCCTGCTGCAGGCAGTTCGCCGAGCGGACCGACAGCTCGAGCTCATCCACCGAACGGAACAGGTTCTCGTTCAGCTTCGCCTCTTCCTTCGGCGCCTCGGCGACGACGGGCTCCTCCGTCTCGTCGAAGTTCACGAAGACGGTGAGCTGCTCCTTGATGATCTTCGCCGCGTACGCCACCGCGTCCTGCGGCGACACGGAGCCGTCCGTCCAGACCTCGAGCGCCAGCTTGTCGAAATCGGTGACCTGGCCGACGCGCGCGTTGGTGACCTGGTAGTTCACCTTGCGGATGGGCGAGAACAGCGAGTCGATGGGGATGGTGCCGATGGGCGCACCCGCCACCTTGTTCACGTTGGCCGGCGTGTAGCCACGGCCGCGGCGGCACGTCAGCTCCATGCGGAGCTTGCCGCCCTCGGAGATGGTGCAGATGTGGTGGCCCGGGTTGAGGATCTCCGTGTCCGGGTCGGTGATGATGTCACCGGCCTTGACCTCCTTGGGGCCCTCCGCCTCGATGCGGAGCGTCTTCGTCTCGTTCGTGTGCATCCGAAGGAGGACTTCCTTCAGGTTCAGCACGACGTCCGTGACGTCCTCGGACACCTCGGGGATGGTGGTGAACTCGTGGTCCACGCCTTCAATCTTCACGGAGGTGATGGCGGCGCCCTGCAGCGACGACAGCAGCACCCGGCGGAGCGAGTTGCCCAGCGTCGTACCGAAACCGCGCTCGAGCGGCTCCGCGACGAACTTGCCGTAGGTGGGGGTCGCACTGTCCTGATCCACCTCCATGCGACGGGGCTTGATCAGGTCACGCCAGTTCTTCGCAACAAACGTATCAGCCATGGTGTACCGCTCCTCAAGTCGTGCCGCACCACCGACTTACCCACCGGCCTGGCGGGAGGATGCGCACGCGGGGACTGCGACTGCTTGAAAGCAAGACGCCCCGGCCTTTTCGGCCAGGGCGTCCACTGCGACATCCAGCGTGCCTACTTCGAGTAGAGCTCGACGATGAGCTGCTCGGAGATGGGCATCGTCAGGTCCTCACGGTTCGGAACCGTGGTGACCGTGCCCTTGAACGCCTTCTTGTCCAGGGAGATCCACTGCGGAACGCCACGGCGGTCCACCGTCTCCAGCGCCTCGGAGATGCGGAGCACCTTACGGCTCTTCTCCACCACCTCCACCGCGGTACCCGGCTTCACGGCGAACGAGGGAATGTTCACCTTGCGGCCGTTCACCTGGAAGTGGCCGTGACGCACCAGCTGGCGCGCCTCGTTGCGCGTGTCCGCGAAGCCCATGCGGAACACCACGTTGTCCAGACGGAGCTCCAGCTGCTGCAGGAGGTTCTCACCCGTCTTGCCCTTGGCGGCGGACGCGCGGTGGTAGTAGCCGCGGAACTGGTTCTCCAGCAGGCCGTACATGCGCTTGACCTTCTGCTTCTCGCGCAGCTGCACGCCGTAGCCGGAGAACTTCACGCGGCCCTGGCCGTGCTGACCCGGGGGATAGGGGCGACGCTCAATGGCGCACTTGTCCGTGTAGCAACGGTCGCCCTTGAGGTACATCTTCAGGTTTTCGCGCCGGCAGATGCGGCAGACGCTGGCAGTGTAACGAGCCATTGAGGGGTCCTTAGAGGTGATCTGGAGCCGCCCACACACCAGGGCGTGAGGGCAGCCCTGACGAAGGGGTTAGACGCGGCGACGCTTGGGCTGACGGCACCCGTTGTGCGGGATGGGCGTCACGTCGCGGATGAGGTTGATCTTCAGACCGGCGGCGGCCAGCGCGCGCAGCGCCGACTCGCGGCCCGCGCCCGGGCCCTTCACGAACACGGACACGTTCTTCAGGCCGTGCTCCATCGCCTTCGCCGCGGCGTCGCCAGCGGCCACCTGCGCCGCGAACGGGGTGGACTTGCGGCTTCCCTTGAAGCCACGCGCCCCGGCGGACGACCAGGAGATCACGTTCCCGGACACGTCCGTGATCGTGATGATGGTGTTGTTGAACGTGGACTGGATGTGGACCACGCCGTTGAGGATGCTCTTCTTGCCCTTGCGCTTCGACTTCTTCGCGGCAGGGGCCTCGCCCTCGGTGCCCGTGGGCGCCGCAGCCGAAGTATTGATCTCGTCAGCCATGTGGATTGCTGCTCCTGAGAGGAGGTGATCGACGCCGGTACCTCATGGGACCGGCGCTGCGTTTAGCGGCCCGCCGCCGGCTTCGCCCGGACGATGCCCCGCTTCGGACCCTTGCGGGTACGCGCGTTGGTGTGGGTCCGCTGGCCACGAACCGGCAGGCCCTTGCGGTGACGAAGACCCCGGTAGCAACCCAGGTCCATCAGCCGCTTGATGTTCATGGTGACTTCACGCCGGAGGTCGCCCTCCACCTTGTAGCTGGCCTCGATGATCTCGCGGATCTTACGGGCCTGCTCCTCGGTGAGGTCCTTGGTCCGGGTCGTGGGATCGATGCCCGCCGCGGCAATGATGTCTTGCGCGGACTTGTTGCCGATCCCGTAGATGTACTGGAGCGAGATCACCGCGCGCTTGTTGGGCGGCAGATCGATGCCGGCGATACGAGCCATCTTCGGTCTTCCTTCTTAAGTGGAGTTGGTCTGAAGCCAACGGCCGGTTGGCCGTTAGCCCTGGCGCTGCTTGTGCCGGGGGTTGGAGGCGCAAATGATGCGCACGATTCCCTTACGGCGAACAACCTTGCACTTGTCGCAAATCTTCTTGACGGACGCCCGAACCTTCATTGGAGCGAACTTCCTTCCTCAGCAAAAGAAAAGCCCAGCGAGCGGCCCACCATTCCCAGGCGGGAACACCCTACTACTTCGCCCGGTACGTGATCCGACCGCGCGTCAGGTCGTATGGAGACAGCTCGACCTTCACTTTGTCACCCGGGAGGATGCGGATGAAGTGCATCCTCATCTTGCCCGAGATGTGCGCGAGCACCTTGTGGCCGTTGTCCAGCACCACGCGGAACATCGCGTTCGGGAGGGGCTCCATCACGGTCCCCTCAACTTCGATGGAATCATCCTTCGGCAAGCGTCAGACTCTCTTCCCCGGACCACGAACCTCTTGGAAGCGCGGCGGGATAGCACTTTGGTCCGCAAGTGGCAAGCGTCGCGCGACTGCAAAACTTGGATTCCTACCAACCCTACATAACGGCGGTCTATTTCACCCGCAGTCACGGAAAAATCAACTCTTCCTGTCAGCCCCGTCAAGGGTCATCCCTGGGTCGAGTCCCCTGGCTGCCGACTGCGGTGTGAACT
This sequence comes from Myxococcus sp. AM010, assembly GCF_013372585.1. Lineage (NCBI taxonomy): Bacteria > Pseudomonadati > Myxococcota > Myxococcia > Myxococcales > Myxococcaceae > Myxococcus > Myxococcus sp. AM010. Next base: position 12,360 of record NZ_JABXEO010000060.1, on the reverse strand, counting down.
TGCGCCCGAGCCTCACGGGAGTCCAGGTCTCCCCAGGTCGGAGCTCCCCGTGCCCGGGAGGAGCAAGCTCCGCCCCTGGAACGGCAAGCCGGTGAGAGGGCCCCCACCAGGCCCTCCCCTGACCGCCAGGCGGATCAGGACTTGCCCGCCGCGGCCCTGATCTCCTCGTAGATTCCCTCGGGCGTTCCCACGCCGTCCACGCTCTTGAGCAGGCCCTTCTTCTCATAGAAGGCCTTCAGCGGCGCCGTCTCCGAATCATACTTCTGGAGCCGCTTTTCGATGACCTCGGGCATGTCATCCGGGCGCTGGACGAGCCCGGTGTTGCACTTGTCACAGTACCCCGCCCGCTTCGGGGGGCTCTGGTAGACGTGGTAGACGCTGCCGTCCGCCGGGCAGACCCGCCGTCCGGAGCCCCGCTCCACCAGCTTCGCGTGCGGCACCTCGAGCGAGATGACGGCGCTCAGCTGCTTGCCCAGGCGGTTCAGCATCTTGTCCAGCGCGTCCGCCTGTCCCGGCGTGCGTGGGAAGCCATCCAGGACGAAGCCCTTGGCCACGTCCGCCTCCTTGAGGCGCTCTTCGACGATACCAATCACGACGTCGTCTGGGACGTACTGCCCGGCCGCCATCAGCGGGCCGGCCACCTTGCCCAGCTCCGTGCCCTCCGCGACTGCCTTGCGGAGGATGTCCCCGGTGGAGATCTGGGGGATTTGGAAGTCGGCGAACAGTCGCTTCGCCTGCGTCCCCTTCCCCGCGTTCGGCGGCCCCAACAGGATCAGGTTCATGTGTCCTCTCAGCTCCGAAGGAAGGCACGGAAGTCGTAGGACTCAAACCTCCGAGCGCGCTCCGTGTGCACCAGCGAATATCCTTGAACAACACCTAGCCTGGGAACGACGAGGCGCCCCTCCCCGCGACGGGGAGAGGCGCCCGGAACGCCCGCGCGGAGGCTCAGGCCGCCACGCGCACCCGGCCCCGGATGCGCGGGCCGCGAGGGCCGGCGAAGCCCTCGTAGTTACGACTGATGAGGTGCCCCTCAATCTGCTGCACCGTATCCAGCGCCACGCCCACGACAATCAGCAGCGCCGTGCCGCCGAAGGTGAACCGCACCCCCAGCAGGCCGCTGATGACCGACGGAATCACGCAGACGACCGACAGATAGATGGCGCCACCAAACGTGAGCCGGTTGAGCACGCGCTCGATGAACTCCGCCGTCTGGCGGCCCGGACGGATGCCCGGGATGTAGCCACCCTGCTTCTTGATGTTGTCCGCCACGTCGTCCGGCCGGAACGTCAGCGCCGTGTAGAAGTAGGCGAAGAAGATGACCATCACGACGAACAACCCGTTGTAGATCCACAGGTTGCCTTCGATGGCGCGCTGGAAGCCCTGCAGGAACGGGAACCAGGTCCCCAGCGTGGCCGGGAACGACAACACGGCGCCCGCGAAGATGGGCGGAATCACGCCCGAGGTGTTCACCTTCATCGGGAAGTAGGTCGCCTGGCCGGCGAACATCCGGCGTCCCGCCATCCGCTTGGCGTACTGGATGGGGATGCGCCGCATGCCGCGCTCCACATAGACGACCGCGGCGATGATGACGAGCATGAAGAAGACCAGCGCGACCACCTCGGCCACCGAGATGACGTCCTGACGGGTCAGGTCCATCAACTGCTTCGCGCCCGGGAGCAGACCCGCCACGATACCGGCGAAGATGATGAGCGAGATACCGTTGCCGATGCCGCGCTCGGTGATGCGCTCACCCAGCCACATGATGAAGGCCGTGCCAGCCGTGAGGCTGACCACCGTCATGAAGGTGAACCAGACGCTATCGTCGGGGACGACCACCTGGTTGAAGCCGCTCTGGCCACCGTCGGAGCGGCCCAGCGACGCCAGCCACCGCGAGATGCCAATGCCCTGCACGATGGACAGCGCGATCGTGCCGTAGCGGGTGTACTGGTTGATCTTCTGCCGGCCGCCGGCGCCCTCCTTCTGCAGCCGCTCCAGGCTGGGTACCACGACGGCGAGCAGCTGCATGATGATGGAGGCGCTGACGTACGGCATGATGCCCAATCCGAAGATGGACATCTGCTCCAGCGCGCCGCCGGAGAAGAGGTTGAACAGCGAGACGAGGCCGCCCGACTGCTTCTGGGCGTCCATGAACGCGTTCATCGCCGAACGGTCCACGCCTGGCGTGTTGATGAAGATGCCGATGCGATAGACGGCGAGCAGCGCGAGCGTATACGCGAGCCGACTGCGCAGCTCAGCGATACGGAAGACGTTGGCGAAGGCGTTCAGAGCCACGGGGTAGCCATCCTCTTCGAGAGGGTTCTGCCAGGACGACAAAACGCCCCTGTTCCACGAGCGGGAAAGGGGCGCAGAAGCCTACACAAGCGAAACTGCGCGCACCACTAGCAAGTGATGCGCGCCAGACACGCTCAGGCCTTGGGCTGCCGGGGAGCCTTGACGCCCTTGCCAGCGTGCGCCTTGGCCGCGGACTCCGGCTTGTGGGCCACCAGCGGAATTTCTTCCACGGCACCGCCCGCCTTCTGGATGGCAGCCTTCGCCGCCTCAGAAGCCTTGTGCACGACCACGGTGACCTTCTTGGTCAGTTCGCCGCGGGCCAGCAGCTTCACGCCGTGGTAGCGGCCCTTGACCAGACCGACCTTGCGCAGCGTCTCCACGTCCGCCGTGGCGCCGGCATCGAAGTGCTGCTCGAGGTCCGACAGGTTGACGACCGCATAGACGGTCCGGTTCGGCGGCGTGAAGCCAAACTTCGGCAGGCGCCGCTGCAGGGGGCTCTGGCCGCCCTCGAAGCCTTCGAACCGCATGTTGCCGCTGCGGGCCTTCTGGCCCTTACCACCGCGGCCGGCCGTCTTGCCAAGACCACTACCCTGGCCGCGGCCCACGCGCTTCTTGCGGTGCCACGAGCGCGCCGGACGCTGCAGTTTGTTCAGAGTGCTCATCGTCTCGATCCTCTCGTGACTCAGGCCTTGTGCTGCTTGGCCTGATACGCGATCGCCCGCTCCCGCAGGGCAATCTTGGCGGGCTTACGGCGCTTGGGCGCCGGTGCCTCGTCGGAAACGGTTTCCAGGGTGACCAGGTGCTTCACCTTGAACGCCATCCCGCGAATCGCAGGCGTGTCCTTGAGGAGCCGCTCGTCACCGAACTTCTTCAGGCCCAGCCCACGGATGGTGTCCAGCATCTCTCTGGACGACCCCGAAAAGCTCTTCACCAGCTTTACCTTGAGCGCCATGGGCTAGCCCCTCTGCTCCCCGGCGAGCTTCGCCGGCTCGACGTCCTTGCCACGGAGACGCGAAACCTGCTCCGCGCTGCGCAGCAACTTCAGGCCCGCGACAGTGGCCTTCAGCACGTTGTGCGGGTTCCGTGAACCCTGGCTCTTGGTCAGGATGTTCCGGATGCCCGCCGCCTCCAGCACCGCGCGAACCGCGCCGCCGGCGATGACGCCCGTACCCTGGCTGGCCGGCTTCAGCAGCACCCAGCCAGCGCCGAAGTGCCCGAGCACCTCGTGCGGAATGGTGTGACCCACGAGCGGGACGCGGAACAGGTTCTTCTTCGCGTTCTCACCACCCTTGCGGATGGCCTCGGGGACTTCGTTGGCCTTACCCAGGCCGACGCCCACGTGTCCGGCGCCGTCCCCCACCACCACCAGGGCGGCGAACGAGAAACGGCGGCCGCCCTTCACGACCTTGGCCACGCGGTTGATATTCACCACGCGGTCGGTGAGGTCCAGATCGTTCGGATTGATCGGAGTTGCCACTTGGGGGATTCCTTTCGAATTCTTAGAACTTCAGCCCGGCCTCGCGCGCGGCGTCGGCCACGGCGGCGATGCGCCCGTGATAAGGGAAGCCGTTGCGGTCGAACACCACCGCTTCGACGTTGGCGGCCTTGCACTTCTGCGCAATCAGGGAACCAACACGCTTCGCGTCCGCCTTCTTGTCGCCCTCGTCCTGACCTTTCAGGTCCTTGGACAGCGACGAAGCAAACGCAAGCGTCTTGCCCGTGGTGTCGTCCACCACCTGCGCGTAGATGTGCTTGAGGCTCTTGTAGACGGTGAGCCGCGGCCGCTCTGTCGTGCCCGACAGCTTCTTGCGGATGCGGTTCTTCCTCTTGAGACGGGCTTCGATCTTCGTAGGCATGGCTGCTTCCTTTTCCGTCCGGAGGCGATGCGGCCTTCCGCCGCCGGATGATGCCACCAGGTCCAGCGGACCCGGTGGAGTTTGGAACACTCAGGAAAGACGGGACGACTAGGTCGTACCGGTCTTGCCCTCCTTGCGGCGGATGCGCTCCTCGGAGTACTTGATGCCCTTGCCCTTGTAGGGCTCCGGCGGACGCAGCGAGCGGATGTTCACCGCCGTCGCGCCCAGCACTTCCTTGTCCGAAGAACGGAGCGTCAGGCCCACGGTGGGCAGGCTGTCCTCGTTGCGCGGCGCCTTGTCGACTTCAGCGGTCACGCCCTCGGGCAGGTTGAAGACCACCGGGTGCGAGTAGCCCAGCGCGAAGTGAATGGCCTTGCCCTTCACCTCGGCGCGGAAGCCAACGCCGCGGATGTCCAGCTTCTTCTCGAAGCCCGTGCTCACACCCTTCGCCGCGTTCGCGAGGATGGTCCGGGTCAGGCCGTGCAGACTGCGCGCCTCACGCGAGTCATCCTCGCGCTGCACGGTCATCTCGCCGTCCTTGATCTCGACCTTGACCTTGCCAGGCAGCTTCACGGACAGCTTGCCCTTGGGGCCCTCGAAGTTCACCTGCTCGCCGGCGATGACGGCCTTCGTCTTGTCGCCGAGCTTGATCGCCAGTTTTCCAATCCGACTCATGGTTGCCTCGGTCCTGTGTGCCTGGGGCGCGCTCCCTCACGGGGCGCCGCACCCGGGCGGCTGGCTAGTAGACGGTGCAGAGCAGCTCGCCGCCGACCTTCTGCTTGCGGGCCTCGGAATCCACCATGATGCCACGCGAGGTGGAGAGGATGGAGATACCCAGACCACCCAGCACCTGCGGAATCTCACGCACGGCGGCGTAGCGGCGCAGGCCCGGCTTCGACACGCGACGGATACCGGTGATGGCAGGCGCGCGGTCCGGACCGTACTTCAGCTGCACGGAGATCTCCGGGAACACCGTGCGCTTGTTCTGCACCGTCTGCTCGTGCACCACGAACTCGCCGATGTAGCCCTCGTCCTTGAGGACCTTGATGATCTCGAGCTTGAGCTTCGAGTGGGGGATGACGACCTTGTCGTGACGCGCGCGCGAAGCGTTGCGCAGGCGGGTCAGCATGTCGCCGACGGGATCATTGACCGGCATGGAGTACCTTCCAAACCGAGGCCTCGTACCGAGCGCCTCGCGTTCGCGGCCACCGCGCCTGCCGGGCCCATCCCGGGGGTTCGCGTTGACCGCCACTACGAACTTCCTGCTTCGATGTGCCTGGCCGGCCGGTGAGGCCCGCCAGGCACCCTGCCCTTCCGACTACCAGGACGACTTGGTAACGCCGGTGATCTCGCCGCGGAGGGCGCGATTGCGGAGGCAGATACGGCACATCTTGAACTTGCGCAGGAACGCGCGCGGCCGGCCACACAGCGGGCAGCGGTTGTACTGGCGCACCGAGAACTTCGGCTTGCGCTTTGCCTGGGCGATCTTGGAGAGCTTGGCCATGTTTCGTCGGGTCCTTGGCTCGAGGGCTTACTGACGGAACGGCATGCCGAAGTGACGCATCAGCGCCAGCCCCTGCTCGTCGTTGGCCGCAGTGGTGACGAAGCTGATGTTGAGCCCCTTCACCTTCTCGATCTGGTCGTAGTTGATCTCAGGGAAGATGATCTGCTCGCGCACGCCGAGCGTGTAGTTGCCCTTCCCGTCGAACGCCTTGGGGGACACGCCCTTGAAGTCACGCACGCGCGGCAGCGCCACGGTGATGAGGCGGTCCATGAATTCGTACATGCGGTCGCCGCGCAGCGTGACGGCGGCACCGATGGCCTGCCCCTGACGCAGCTTGAAGTTCGCGATGGACTTCCGGGCGCGCGTGACGATCGGCTTCTGGCCGGTGATCGCCGCGAGCTGGTCCACCGCCGACTCCAGGATCTTGTTGTTGGCGAGCGCCTCGCCCAGACCCATGTTGACGACGATCTTCTCCAGCCGGGGAACCTGCATCGGGTTCTTCAGGCTCAGCTCCTTCAGGAGGGACGGAACACCTTCCTTGAAGAAACGCACCTTCAGACGGGCCGGCTTGGACTCCAGGCCTTCCTCGATATTGGCGGCGAAGCCAACCTTCTTGGCCTCTTCCTTCTTGCCCCGCTTCGCCTTCTTTTCCTTCTGCTCGGCCTTCTTCTCGTCAGCCATCGTCCTGTCCTCTGCTTCGGGGCGCCGTCGTGGACCCAGCACGCCCGATCAGTCCTTCGTTTGGAACCTGGAAACACCGCGAGGGCCCCTGTTGCTCCACGGGCCCTCCATGCCTGCACACCCGCCCTTCGCCACCACGGAGGTGGGCAAAGGGCGCGCATACATGCACCAACGCGGACACCTAGTCAATCAGGGCGTCGCAGTTCTTGCAGAACCGCTTCTTCTTGCCCTCTTCACCTTCAGTACGGATGCCCACCCGGGTCGGCTTGTCGCACTTGACGCAAACCACCTGCACGTTCGCCAGCGCGATCGTGCCCGGCTTCTCGACGATGCCGCCTTCAGGGCTCTGGGGCGTCTTCTTCATGTGACGCTTGACCAGGCGCAGGCCCTCGACCGTCACGCGCTCAGCCTCGCGATCGATCTTCAGCACCTTGCCGCGCTTGGTCGCCGGGTTCTTCTCGGAGGCCTCGGCCCCGGCCATGACCTGGACCGTGTCTCCCACCTTCAGCTTCTGCATGGCTTCCTCTCTCTGGCTGCTCGCCGTCCGGCCTGCTGTCCTCTCAGAGGACTTCGGGCGCCAGCGAGATGATCTTCATGAACTTGCGGGCGCGGAGCTCACGGGCCACCGGCCCGAAGATACGCGTACCAATGGGCTCCATGTCCTTGTTGATGAGGACCGCGGAGTTGCCATCGAACTTGATGTAGCTGCCGTCCGGACGACCCACCTCGCGCCTGGTGCGAACGATGACGGCCTTGGCCACGTCACCCTTCTTCACCTTCGAGTTGGGCAGCGCCTCGCGCACCGAGACGACAATCACGTCGCCGATGGACGCATACTTGCGCTTCGAGCCGCCGAGCACCTTGATGCAGAACACCTTCTTCGCGCCCGAGTTGTCCGCCACGTCGAGCACGCTCGTCATCTGAATCATCTGGAAATCTCCTGTCGCCGGTGACCATCCCGCGCCGCCTCACGGCCGCGCGGAAGGGACATGCGTGCTAGACGTTCTTGCTCTTCTCCAGCACCTCGACCACGCGCCAACGCTTGTCCTTCGAAGCGGGCTTGGTCTCGGCGATCCGGACCCGATCACCCTCGTTGATGGTGATCTTCTTGGGGTAGTCGTGGTCCTCCACGTGCGCCTTGTACTTCTCGCGCAGGCTCATGATCTTCCCGTACTTCGGGTGCGGAGCCCGGCGCTGGACGGTGACGACCACCGTCTTCTGCATCTTGTTGGAGGTGACAATCCCCACGCGCGTCTTGGGACGGCCACGGGTGGAGGTCTCGGCAGCCTGCGTCTCGGTCGCTTCAGCCATCTTCTCTCTCACTGTCTCTCATGCACCCGGGCATTGGTGCCCGGATGGCCGCACGCGCTCCTCTATCAGCTGAGCGCGCTTGGAGTCGTGGGTGTTCAGCCCTGGGCCTTCGTCTTCTGGGTCAGCACGGTCAGGATCCGCGCCAGGTCGCGCCGGTGCTGGGTGCGCTCAGCCGGGTTGTCCAGCGAACCGGTCCGCCGCTTCAGCTGGTCCTGGAACAGCGTCGCACGCAGTTCGGCCGCGCGCTGCTTCAGGTCGTCCGCTGACAGTTCCTTCAATTCCTTCGCAGTCGCCATTTCACTCTCCATGCGAGAGGGAGCCGTCCAACGGACCGGCCCCCGCCGCTCGGTGCCTAGAGGCTCAGGTCCGCGCGGGTCACGATCTTCGTGAGCACCGGCAGCTTCGCCTGCGCCAGCTTCAGCGCCCCAGTGGCCACTTCCGGCGTCATCCCCTCCATCTCGTAGAGGATGCGGCCGGGCTTCACCACCGCGACGTAGTACTCCACGCCACCCTTACCGGTACCCATTCGGGTCTCAGCGGGCTTCTTGGTGATGGGCTTGTCCGGGAAGATACGGATCCAGATCTTGCCGCCACGCTTCACGTGACGCGTCATCGCGATACGAGCCGCCTCGATCTGCCGAGAGGTGATCCACCCCGGCTGGAGGCTCATCAGGCCGTACTCACCGTAGGTCATGTCGCTACCCCGGTGGGCACTGCCAGGCATGCGGCCCTTGTGCATCTTGCGGTACTTCGTACGAGCAGGCTGAAGCATCGTCGCTGTCCTTCGCCGCCCTGCCCCGGGCGCCCCTTGGGGGAGCGCCCGGCGCGGGTGGGCTGGTTACCGGTTGGAGGGCATGGGGGCCTGGCCACCCTTGCCCGGGAGGACCTCGCCCTTGCAGACCCAGACCTTGCAGCCGATCTTGCCGTAGGTCGTCTTCGCCTCGGCGAAACCGTAGTCAATGTCCGCGCGCAGGGTGTGCAGGGGCACGCGGCCCTCGCGGTACCACTCGTAGCGCGCCATCTCCGCGCCACCGAGGCGGCCCGAGCAGGCCACGCGGATGCCCTTGGCGCCGAACTTCATCGCCGTCTGCAGCGCCTTCTTCATGGCGCGGCGGAAGGCAATGCGGCGCTCGAGCTGCGTGGCGATGTTCTCCGCCACCAGCTGCGCGTCAGTCTCCGCCTTGCGGACCTCGACGATGTTGAGGAAGACCTCGTTCTTCGTGAACTGCTGGAGGTCCTTCTTCACCGTCTCGATGCCCGCACCACGCTTGCCGATGACGATGCCCGGCCGCGCGGTGTGCACGTTGACCTTGACCTTGTTGGCCGCGCGCTCGATCTCCACCTTCGACACGCCCGCGTGATTCAGCGACTTCTTCACGAACTCGCGGATGCGGATGTCCTCGTGGAGCCACTGCGCGTAGTTCTTGTGCTCGAACCACTTGGAGTCCCAGGTCTTGATGACACCAAGCCGGAACCCGATCGGATGAACTTTCTGTCCCAACGTGATTCTCCTTGAAGCGTCCGGGCAGGGCCCGACGGGTCCTGTCCTACTTCTTCGCCTCGGCGAGCACCACGTGGACGTGGGCCGTCTTCTTCTTGATGGGGGTGGCCCGGCCCATGGCGCGCGGCATGAACCGGCGCTGGGTGGGACCCTGGTCCACGGAGATGGTCTTCACGTAGAGCGTGTCCACGTCGACCTGGCCCTTGGACTTGTCAGTCGCGTTGGCCACGGCGCTCTTGATGAGCATCTCCACCGGCTTGGCCGCGGCGCGCTTGGTGAACTTCAGGATGTTGAGGGCCGCCTCGACAGGCTTGCCCCGGATGAGCTCCGCAACGGTAGAAATCTTGCGGGGGCTCATGCGCAGAAAACGCAGATGTGCAGTCGACTCCATGGTCTTCTCCTCAGGCTCTCAGGCAATGCGCCAGGCTACTTGCCCGGGGCCTTGGCGACCTTCTTCTCCGCCGAGTGACCGCCGAACGTACGCGTCGGGGCGAACTCGCCGAGCTTGTGGCCAACCATGTTCTCCGTGACGAACACCGGGATGAACTTCTTCCCGTTGTGCACCGCGAAGGTGTGGCCCACGAACTCCGGAAGAATCGTGGAGCGGCGGGACCACGTCTTTACGACCGACTTCTTGTTCGTCGTGATCATGTCCTCGATTTTCTTCACGAGGAAGTCGTCTACGAACGGACCCTTCTTGATCGAACGAGCCATGGAATCCTCTTACTGGCTGCGCGCGCCCTGGCGGCGGCCGGAGACGATGAACTTGTCAGTGCGCTTGTTGGTGCGCGTGGTGAGTCCCTTGGTCTTCTTGCCCCACGGGGACACAGGGTGCGGGTTACCCTGACCGGACTTGCCTTCACCACCGCCGTGCGGGTGGTCGACCGGGTTCATCGCCAGACCGCGGACGGTGGGACGGATGCCCAGCCAGCGGCTCTTACCCGCCTTGCCGATACGGATGATTTCGTGCTCGATGTTGCCCACCTGGCCCACGGTGGCGCGGCACTCGATGAGGACCTTGCGGACGGTGCCGGAGGGCATACGCACCTGCGCGTAACGTTCCTCCTTCGCCATCAGCTGTCCGGACGTGCCGGCGGAGCGGATGACCTGGGCGCCACGGCCCGGCTTCAGCTCCACGTTGTGGATGACCGTACCCACCGGGATGTTCTGCAGCGGCAGGCTGTTGCCAGGCCGGATGTCCGAGCCCTCGCCAGCGAACAGCGTGTCACCCACGCTCAGACCCACCGGAGCGAGGATGTAACGCTTGTCGCCGTCCGCGTAGTGCAGCAGCGCGATGTTGGCGGTGCGGTTCGGGTCGTACTCGACGGCCACGACCTTCGCGGGGACGCCATCCTTGTCCCGGCGCTTGAAGTCGATGACACGGTAGCGGCGCTTGTGGCCGCCGCCCTGGTGCCGGCGGGTGATGTGCCCGTGAACGTTGCGACCACCGGAGCGCTTGAGCGGCTCGGTGAGGCTCTTCTCGGGCGAGTCCTTGGTGATGTCCGCGAAGTCGGACACCGTCATCAGACGGCGGGCGGCGCTAGTCGGCTTGTACTTCTTGATGCCCATGGTGTGTTCCTCAGGCTGGCTCGACGCCGTGGCGTCAGGCCGCCCCTCCCTCGAAGAGTTCGATCGAGTCGCCCTGCTTCAGCGTCACAACCGCCTTCTTGAAGTTGGGCCGCTTGCCGATGCTACGACCCACCCGCTTGATCTTGCCGCGGACGATGTTGGTGTTCACGCCCTCGACGGTGACCTTGAAGAGCGTCTCCACCGCCCGGGCCACGTCGTGCTTCGTCGCCTTGCGGTCGACGATGAACGAGTACTGGCGGAACTTCTCGCGGGCCTTGTCCAGCTTCTCCGTGATGAGCGGGCCCTTGATGACGTCGTTCAGATTCATGACAGCGCCCCCTCGAGGGTCTTCGCGGCCGCGGACGTGAGCACGAGGTGCGAGTGCCGGAGAACGGCCTCGAGGTTCAGGCCCTCGGGCGGCAGCACGTCGAACTTCGCCAGGTTGCGCACGCTGCGGTGCAGGTTGGTGTTGCCCTTGTCGTCAATCACCAGGGCGTTCTGGAGCTTCAGACGCTTGGTGAGGACCTCGAAGGCCTGCTTGCTCTTCGGAGCATCCAGGGAGAAGCCGTCCAGGATGATGAGCGTCTTCTCCTGGGCCCGCAGGGACAACGCGGACTTCAGGGCGCCGCGGCGCACCTTGCGGGGCGGGCGGTAGAAGTAGTCGCGCGCCTTGGGAGCCATCGCCTTGCCGCCGCCCACCCAGTGGGAAGCGCGGATGGAGCCCTGACGAGCGCGGCCGGTGCCCTTCTGCTTCCAGGGCTTCTTGCCGCCGCCACTGACCAGCGAGGTGTTCTTCACCCCGACCGTGCCGCGGCGCCGGTTGATCTGCTGCATCTTCGCCACCTCGTAGAACAGGTGGGCGTTCGGCTCGGTGCCGAAGACATCGTCGGAGAGCTCAATCTCCGACACCTTCTTCAAATCCAGGTCGACTACGTCAAACTTCGCCATGGCACTTTCCTCGCGGGGGTCGGAGTGAAACCACTCGAACGCCCACCCGCTTCCTAGGACTTGATCTCGACGTCAACGCCAGCCGACAGATCCAGCTTCATCAGCGCATCCAGCGTCTGCTGCGTGGGCTCGAGGATATCGAGCAGGCGCTTGTGCGTGCGGATCTCGAACTGCTCACGGCTCTTCTTGTCCACGTGCGGAGACCGCAGCACCGTGAACTTGTTGATGCGCGTGGGAAGGGGGATCGGACCGGCCACCTTCGCGCCCGTGCGCTTGGCCGTCTCGACGATCTCACCCGCACTCTGGTCCAGGAGCTTCGAGTCGTACGCCTTCAGCCGGATGCGGATCTTCTGTGTCGCCATTCGCAAGAACCTCTTTGGACGAACTCTGCCTCTGCCGCGGGAGGGCGTTACGACCGACATCCCCTGGATTTCACAGAGCCGTTTCTTCAGAACGAAGGGGCGCGGTGTCTACCATCCCGCCCCAGGGTGTGCAACTGGATTCCCATCGGCTCCCTGAAAATTCCCCATCTGGGGACCCAGGGAGCCGTTGGGGGTCTCGGCTACTCGACGACTTCCGCCACGACGCCGGCGCCCACCGTGCGGCCACCCTCGCGAACCGCGAAGCGCAGCTCCTTCTCCATGGCCACCGGGGTGATGAGCTCCACCTCGATGGCGATGTTGTCGCCCGGCATCACC
>NZ_JABXEO010000005.1:0-206628 GCF_013372585.1 Myxococcus sp. AM010 | reverse complement strand
GGGCGCGGCAGGCCATCCCGGCGGAAGCGGGCGGGGGGCCGGAGGTACGGCGGCCACACGTGCTGGTGGCGGACGACGACCCTGTCTCCCGCAAGCTTGCGCAGCTGCATCTGGCGCCCTTTCGCTTCGACGTGACGTTGGTGGCGGACGGCGCTACGGCGCTGGACCTGGCGCGGCGCCGCGGTCCGGACGTGGTGCTGGCGGACGCGCTGATGCCGGGCATGGACGGCTTCAAGCTGTGCCTGGGGCTGCGGCAGGACCCGCGGCTGGCCCGGGTGCCCGTCATCCTCACGCACACCGTGGCGCCCGACGAGCTGGACCTGCGCATGGCCCACAACGTGGGGGCCAACCGCTTCGTGCGCAGGACGCAGGAGGGGGACGAATTGGTGGGCGCGCTCTTGCGCGAGCTGCGCGCCGGTGGGCCGGCCCACACGTCTCCGCCCGTGGACCTGAGCACCGAGGACCACCTGTACCGGATGGTGCGCCAGCTGGAGCGGCGGGTGGGGCTGCTGGAGCAGGCCGAGCGCACCGCCCGGGAGAGCGAGGCGCGCTACCGGCTGGTGGTGAGCGGCTCCTACGACGGCATCTGGGACTGGGACCTGCGCGGCCAGGCCTTCTACTGGAGCCCGCCGCTGCTGGACATGCTGGGCCTGGGGCAAGGGGACTTCGGCGGGACGTTCTCCGCCTTCCTGGAGTTGATTCACCCGGACGACCGGCCGGACGTCATGGCCGCGCTGTCCGCGCACCTGGAGCGGGGCACGCCCTATGACGTGACGCTGCGGCTGCGGCACGTCACGGGCACCTGGCGCTCGTGCGTGAGCCGCGGCCGGGCGCTGCGGGACGCGCAGGGCCGCCCGGTGCGGATGGCCGGCATCATTGGCGACGTGACGGAGCAGCTGCGCCTCTACCGCGAGACGCAGGAGGCGGTGCGCGCGCGTGACGACTTCCTCAGCGTGGCGGCCCACGAGCTGCGCACCCCGCTGGCGGCGCTGCGGCTGCGCGTGCAGGGTGCCCAGGGCGTGCTGCGCGCGGGCCTGGGCGGCGGGCCTGGGCGGCTGGAGCGCGCGCTGGATTCGGCGGACCGGCAGGTGCAGCGCCTGGCGGACCTGGTGGAGTCGCTGCTGGACGTGTCGCAGCTCCAGGGCGGCGCGCCCCGGCTGCACCTGGAGGACGTGGATCTGGCGCTGGTGGTGCGCGAGGCGGTGGTCCGTTCGGAGGAGGCGGCGGCGCGCGCGGGCTGTCTGCTGGTGCTCAGCCCGCTGGAGCCCACGCCGGGGCGGTGGGACGCGGCGCGCCTGTCCCAGGTGATGACGCACCTGCTGTCCAACGCGATGAAGTTCGGGCCGGGCAAGCCGGTGGAGGTGGGGCTGGAGTCCGGACAGGACGTGGCGACGCTGATGGTGAAGGACCACGGCATCGGCATCGCGCCCGGGCGGCTGGAGAGCCTCTTCCGCCGCTTCGAGCGCGCCGTGCCGGTGCGGCACTACGGCGGGCTGGGCCTGGGCCTGTACCGGCTGCGCCGCATCGTGGAGGCGCATGGGGGCGGCGTGTCCGTGGACAGCGCGCCCGGAGAGGGCGCCACGTTCCGCGTCCGCCTGCCGCGCGAGCGGCCGCCCGTGGTGAGGGACTGACGGCGTGTCCCTCGCCGCGGCCGTTACCCAGGTGGCAGGCCAGGCAGGAGACGGGCGGGCGGGCGTCCAGGCCGGCGGCTTCCACACTGCGGGCGGGTTGAGACTGATACCGAGTGTCCCAGGCGGGGCACGTCGATGTTGTGGACTGTCTGCCAGTGTGCGCTGCAGCGGCCACGGGTCCGACCATGTCTTTCAACTTCGAGGAATCGCTCTAGGTTCGGTGGCCGTTTCCAGGGGACGCCATGGCAGAGGTGCTCGTCGTTGATGACAGCAAGGTGATGCGCGACATGGTGGTCGCGTGCCTGCGGCCCTATCCGGGCCTTACCTTCACGCACGCTTCCAGTGGCTTGGAGGCCATCGAGCGGTTGTCGCTCCAGCCGTATGACTTGTTGGTGTTGGACCTGAACATGCCGGACATCGGCGGCATCGAGGTGGTGGAGTTCGTGCGGGGGCAGGACCGGCTGCGCGAGCTGCCCATCATCATCGTCACCACGCGTGGTGACGATGCCTCGCGGACGCGGGCGTTGGCGGCGGGGGCCAGTCGCTTCATGACGAAGCCCTTCACACCGGACGCCATCTTGTCGGAGGCGCGTGGGTTGCTGGAGGGGAGGCGCGCTTGAGCGCGTCCGTGGACCTCGCGGACTTCCTCCCCGCCTATCTGGCGGAGACGGAGGAGTTGCTGGGGACGGGGCACCGTCAGTTGCTGGCCATGGAGGCCGGCATCCGGCGGGGGCAGCCGCACCCGCGCGCCGTGCGCGAGCTCTTCCGCGCCGTGCACACCATCAAGGGCCTGTCCGCCATGGTGGACGTGGAGCCCATCGTCGACATCGCGCATTGGATGGAGACGTGCCTGCGCCACGCCGACCGCGCCGGGGGGCGCCTGCCCGAGGCCAGCGTGGAGCCGCTGATGGAGGGGCTGCGCGAAATCGAGCAGCGCGTCCGCCAGCTCGCCGCGGGCAAGCAGGCCGCGCCGGTGCCTCCGGGGCTGCTGGCGCGGCTGGAGGCGCTGGATGCCGACAGCGCTCCGGGTGGGGGCGCCGCGAAGCCCGCGCCCGCCGCGCTGATGCTGGAGGAGGCCGTGGCCTCCCGGCTCTCCGCCGCGGAGCGGGAGCAGCTCGCCACGGGCGTCACCGATGGCCGCCGCGCGGTGCGGCTGGACTTCATCCCTGGCGCGGACCGCGCCGCCCATGGCGTCACCATCAACAGCGTGCGTGAGCGCGTGGCCCCGCTGGGCGAGACGGTGAGGGTGCTGCCCTTGTCGGGGGCCGCCGTGGGCGGCGGGGCGCTCACGTTCGTGCTGCTGCTGCTCACCGAGGCCTCGGACGCCGCGCTGCTGGAGGCCGCGGGGGGGCCGCCCGCGTCGGTGCGCCCGCTGGCCGCCGAGGCCCCGCGGGCGCCCGCCCTGGCGCCCCTGCCCGAGTCGGCGCTGATGGAAGAGGAGCCCGAGGAGGCGCGGCGTGGCGGCGGCTCCCTGCGGGTGGACGTGTCCCGGCTGGACGAGGCGCTGGAGCGGCTGGCGGCGCTCGTCGTCAACCGTTCGCGGCTGACCCGCGCGGTGGCGGCGCTGACGGCGGCCGGCGCGCCCACGCGCGAGCTGCAGGCCATCCTCCAGGAGAACGCGCGCCAGCTTCGCGACATGCGCACGGCCATCCTCCGCCTGCGCATGGTGCGGGTGGGGGACGTGCTGGAGCGGCTGCCGCTGCTGGTGCGCGGCCTGCGCCGCAGCACGGGCAAGTCGGTGCGGCTGGAGCTGGACGTGGGCGACGCGGAGCTGGACAAGGCCGTGGCGGACCGGCTGCTGCCCGCGCTGGTGCACCTGGTGCGCAACGCGGTGGACCACGCGCTGGAGTCGCCGGAGGCGCGCCGCGCCGCGGGCAAGCCGGAAGAGGGCGTGCTGCGCGTGGCCAGTCATGGCCGGGCGGGGGGGCTGCTGGACCTCACCGTGGCGGATGACGGGCGCGGCGTGGATGCGCGGGCGGTGGCCGCGCGCGCGGGCGTGCCAGTGCCCGCGACGCCGGACGCGCTGCTGGAGGTGCTCTGCCGGCCCGGCTTCTCCACCCGGGATGCCGCCAACGCGACCAGCGGGCGGGGCATGGGCATGGACATCGTCCACCGCATCATCGTGGACCAGCTGGGCGGCGAGCTGGGGATGGAGACGCGGCCCGGCGCCGGCACCACCTTCCGGCTCCGCGTGCCGCTCACCATTACGCTGCTGGACGCGCTCGTCTTCGAATGCGCCGGGCTTCGCTACGCCGTGGCGGTGGGCTCCGTGGAGGAGCTCATCGAGGTGGACGCCGCGCGGCGGGTGTGGCCCGCGGGAGCGGAGGGCGTGGCCTTGCTGGAGCGCCGGGGGAGCTCGGTGCCGCTGCTGGGGCTGGCGCGGCTGCTGGGGCGCGGGGAGGCGGACGGCCACGGCGGCGACTCGGCGGCCAAGGCGCTCCTCGTGCGTCAGCGCGGTGAGCTCGTCGCGTTCGGCGTGGACCGGTTGGTGGGGCAGCAGGAAATCGTCCTGCGTCCGCTGGAGGACCCCTTGGTGCGCGTGCCCGGCGTGGTGGGCGCCACGGACCTGGGGGATGGGCAGCCCACGCTGGTGCTGGACCTGGCCGCGCTCGGGCTGGCGCGAGGTGGCGGCGCGCCGCACCAGCGCAGGGCTTCCGCCCAGGAAGAGAGGCGCCTCGCATGAGCGTGCTGCATGTCGTGTTCAAGGTGGATGGAGCCGAGTACGTGCTGCCCGCGGCGGACGTGCTCCAGATGGAGTCCTTCGCGGGGGCCACGCCCGTGCCGGGCGCCGCGCCGCACGTCGCCGGGTTGGTGCAGGTGCGCGGGCGTGTCATCCCGGTGGTGGACGCCCGCCTGCGCTTCGGCCTGCCGCCCGTGGAGCGCACGCTCGACTCCCGGGTGGTGGTGGCGCAGCTCGGCGGCCGGGTCGTGGGGTTGGTGGTGGACAGCGCCCGCGAGGTGCTGAAGCTGGACCTCCAGCAGCTCAAGCCGCCCCCTCCGCTGGTCGTGGAGGGAGCGCGCGGTTTCGTGAAGGCCGTGGCCCAGGTGGGGCCGCGCCTGGTGATGCTCATCGATTTTCCCCGGGTCATCGGGGAGGAGACGTTGGATGGCGACGGAGAGCGGTAACGCAGGGGTGACGCTGGATGCGGCCCGGGCCCTGGCCGGGGAGGCGGTGCGCAGTGTCCAGGAGAGCACGGAGCTGGTGCGGGCCGTGGAGGGGCTGGCGACGCGGCTGGCGGCCGGCGGCAACGAGCAGGCCGCGGCCTCCGAGCAGGTGCGCGCCGCCATCGAATCCGTGGCCGCGCACGTGGAGGAGACGGGGCAGTCCGTCCATGAGCTGGTGCGCTCGCAGCGCACGGTGAGCGACTCCGCGCGGGCCCAGGTGAAGGAGGCCGAGGCCACCGCGGGCACCCTCCAGGAGGTGAACTCCTCCGTGGCGGGCGTGCGCAAGGACGCCGCGCACCTGGCGGCCTCGGCGGACGCCACGGCGGGGGCGCTGGAGGAGGTGTCGCGCTCGGTGAAGGGCGTGAGCGCCAACGCGGAGGAGCTGGCTGCCTCCAGCGAGGAGCTGCTGGCCTCCATGACGGAGATGAACGCCACCGTGGCGGACCTGGTGTCGCGCAACCAGGCCAGCGCCGCCGCCACCGAACAGGTGGCCGCCACCGCCGAGGAGATGGCCAAGGGCATTGCCCGGCTGTCCACGGATTCGCAGGGCGTGGGCGAGCGCGTGGCGCAGGTGACGCAGGCGGTGACGGGAGTGGTCCGCTCCCTGGGCGAGGCGTCCCGGGACGCCACGGCCATGGCCTCCAGCGTGGAGGATACGGCGGCCACGGTGGAGGAGCTGGCGCGCAGCGTGAAGGGCGTGGCGGAGAACGCCCGGACGCTGGAGACCCACTCCGCCAGCACCGCGTCCAGCGTGGAGGAGGTGGCCGCCAGCGTGGAGGAGGTGGCCGCCACGGCGGAGAAGAACGCGGCGACGGTGGAGGCCAACGCGGCCACCATCGAGCAGCTCGCCCGCTCCGCGCAGGCGGTGGCGAAGGCCTCCGAGCAAATCAACACCCTGGCGGCTGGCAGCGCCGCCGCCTCCGCGCAGCTGGAGTCGTCCACGCGGCGGGTGGCGCAGATGATGGAGGAGGCGCGCACCACCGCCGAGCGCGTGGGGGCCACCGCGCGGGAGGGGGGCGCCACGGTGACGCGCTCCATCGCCGGCTTCGGCCGCATCCGCGAGTCCATTGTCGGGTCGGCCGGGGTGATGAAGGAGATGGGCCGGCGCGCCGAGGAGATTGGCGACATCGTGCAGACCATCAACCTCATCGCGGACCGCACGAACCTCTTGTCCCTCAACGCCAGCATCGAGGCGGCGCGCGCCGGTGAGCACGGCCGGGGCTTCGCGGTGGTGGCGGAGGAGATTCGCGCGCTGGCGGACCGCGCGGCGGCGGCCAGCGCGGACGTGGCGAAAATCGTCCGGGGCCTGCAGACGTCGGCGCGCGAGGCGGCCACCGCTTCGGGCGAAGGCGTGCGGGCGGCGGACGAGGGCGCGGCGCTGGCCGGGGACGCCGAGCGCGCGCTGTCCACCATCCTCAAGGGCGTGGAGGACCTGGGGAACAACGTCCGCGAGGTGTCGCGCGCCTCCGGCGAGCAGGTGCAGGCCACGCAGGCGCTGGTCCAGGGCACCGCGAAGGTGAGCGAGCAGGGGCGGGCCATCGCCTCATCCGCTTCGGAGCAGGCGCAGGCGTCCCAGTCGCTGGCGCAGGGCGGCGCGGAGATGCGGCGCATGTCGCGGCAGACGATGCAGGCCACCTCCGAACAGGCGCGCGCGCTGCGCGAGGTGGTGCGCTCCAACGGCCAGCTCGCGGAGGCGGCCCAGAAGGTGTCGCGCGCCGTGCAGGAGCAGGCGCTGGCGGCGGCGGACCTGGCCAAGGGCACCTCCCAGATGCGCCAGCTCGTCCAGGGCGTGAGCGTGGCGGTGACCACCCAGAGCCGTGACGTGGCGGGGGTGGGCACCCTGGCGCAGGAGGCGGCGGCGGCCACCCAGCGCACCCTGGTGGGGCTGGCCGAGCAGGCCACGGCCGCCCAGGAGGTGACGCGGGCCATGGAGGAGACGCGCAAGCAGGTGGCCCAGTCCTCGCGAGGCATGACGGAGCAGGCGCGCGCCCTCAAGCAGGGTGAGACGGCCAGCCGCCAGGTGGCGAAGCTGGCCGCGTCGGTGACGCGGGCCGCCGAGGAGCAGTCGAAGGCGCTCAGCGGGCTGGTGCGGGAGGCGGACGAGGTGCGGCGCGTGGCGCGGCAGACGTCGCGCGCGCTGGACGAACAGACCGAGGCGCTGGGGGCGCTCACGGGCTCCGCCAGCCGCCAGGCCACGGGCGTGGCCGTGGTGGCGCGCGCCAGCGCGGAGGCCACGTCGGTGATGGAGGGCCTGGCCAAGAGCGTGGAGGAGATTCGCGTCCGGGCCCGGGACATCACCACCGCCACCGCGCAGCAGTCGCGCGCGACGGCCACCACCGCCGCGGAGGTGCGGGAGGTTGCGGGCCGGCTGGCCCACCTCACGCGGCTGCAAGGCGCGCAGTCGGAGAGCCTGGCGAAGCTGCAGGGCGCGCTGGGCGGTGGGAAGGACAACCCAGAGGCCGCGGCGTCCTCGCCGCGGGAGCAGCGGGCATGACGGCCACATCCTCGACGTCGGTGCACCCGCTGACGCTGTCGGCGGAGGACCGCTCCCAGGTGGATGAGGTGGAGCAGCTCGCCCGGCGCGGCGCCTCCAGCCTGGCGCTGCTGGTGGGCGGGCTGGATGCCCAGAGCTGGGCGGTGCGGCGCGCCGTGGTGGGCGCCCTGGCGAAGCTGGGGACGCCCGCGGTGGCGTCGCTGCGCGACGTGCTGGTCCATCGCCGCGACAGCGAGGCGCGCCTGGCCGCGACGGTGGAGGCCTTGGTGGCCTCCACCGGAGACGTGGAGGGCGTGCTGGAGCCGCTGGGCGAGGACGCCAACCCCGCCCTCGTCTGTGACGTGGCCCAGGTGCTGGGCCGGCGCCGCGGCCGGCGGTCGGTGCCGCTCTTGTCCCGGCTCACCGTGCACGCGGACGACAACGTGGCGGTGGCGGCCATCGAGGCGCTGGGCCGCGTGGGCGGCGGCGCGGCGGTGGACGCGCTGCTGGCGGCGCTGGGCAGCGGGAACTTCTTCCGCATCTTCCCCGCCATCGACGTGCTGGGCCGGTGCGGGGACCCGGTGGTGGTGCCCGCGCTGCTGGGCCTGCTCGCGGACCCCTTCTACACCCTGGAGGTGGCGCGCGCGCTGGGGCGCACGGGCCAGGAGGCCGCGGTGCCCGCGCTGGTGGGGCTGCTGCGCCGGGGCAATGACTCGGCGGTGCGCGCGGCGGCCGTGGCGCTGGTGGACATCCACGAGGCCCAGGTGCAGCGCTTCGGGGGCTCGCGCACCGTGCAAGCCGCGATGCGGGGCCCGGAGTCGGCCGTACTGGGGCGGCGGCTGTCGCAGGGCGTGACGAGCGCGGACACGACGGAGAAGACGGCCCTCGCGCGCCTGCTGGGCTGGGTGGGCGGGCTGGACGCCGCGTCCGGGCTGCTGCGGCTCCTGGACGGGCCGGACC
This sequence comes from Myxococcus sp. AM010, assembly GCF_013372585.1. NCBI lineage: Bacteria > Pseudomonadati > Myxococcota > Myxococcia > Myxococcales > Myxococcaceae > Myxococcus > Myxococcus sp. AM010. Next base: position 198,399 of record NZ_JABXEO010000005.1, on the reverse strand, counting down.
CGTCCGTGGCGCGCGCGGCTGCCAGCGCGCTGTCGGAGCTGGGCGCGGACGCGGACGCCCAGATTCTCCAGGCGCTGCGCGAGGGCGACAGCGCCCGGCGCCGCGTGCTGCTGCCGCTGGTGGGCCGCAGGACCGCGGCGGTGCCGGACGTCATGTCGTGTCTGGAAGACCGGGACGCGTCGGTGCGCGCGCTGGCGGCGGACACGCTGTCCCGCATTGGCAGCCCGGCCGCGGTGCCGGCCCTGTTCGAGCGGCTGGTGGATGAGGACCTGCGCGTGGTGCAGGCCGCGGTGGGCGCCATCCAGTCCCTGGGGAGCGACGCCACGGAGAAGCTGGCGCTGCAGGCGGCCCATTCACCCGATTCGCGCCTGCGCCGCGCGGCGCTGCGCATCATCTCCTACTTCGGTTATTCGAAGGGGCTGGACGTGCTGCTCCAGGCCATGAGGGACTCGGACGAGCGCCTGCGCGACGCGGCCATCTACGGCCTGCCCTTCATCGAGGACCCTCGCGCGGTGGACGCGCTGCTGACGGCCGCCGACCATGAGTCGGAGCGCACGCGCGCGGCGGCGATGCGCGCGTTGGGGCAGACGGAGAAGGAGGCGCGCATCACCTCCACGCTGCTGCGGGGGCTCAATGACCGCGACCCGTGGGTGCGCTACTACGCGTGCCAGGCGCTGGGGAAGTTGAACGAAGAGGCCGCCGCGGACGCCATCGTCGCGCTCGCGGACGACGCCGCGGGCCAGGTGCGCGTGGCGGTGGTGGACGCGCTGGCGCACATGCACACGGAGAGCGCGATGACGGCGCTCCAGCGCGCGGCGGTCAGCGCGGACGCGGACGTGCGGCGCGCCGCCCTGCTGGGGCTGGGCGTGGGCCGGCGTCCGGACGCGCTGCCCGTGCTGCTGGAGGCGGCGAAGTCGGAGGACGCCGCCACCCGGCTCGTCGCGCTGTCCGCGGTGGCGGAGTACGAAGCACCGGAGACGCTGCCCGCGCTGCTGCACGCCGCGGGTGACGGCGATGACAGCGTGCGCAGCGCCGCGGTGGGCTTCATCGCCACGCGCCCCGGCGTGCCAGCCACGCAGGCCCTGGTGTCGCTGCTGGGGGACATGACGCTGCGCGAGCGGGTGGTGAGCGCGCTGGCGCTGCCCCTGGAGGGGCGGTTGCCGGGGCTGCTGGCCGCGCTGGAGGCGGCGGACGAGCTCACCGCGCCACTGCTGGTGGCGGCGCTGGCCCGCATGCGCCGCTCGGACGCGCAAGCCGCGCTCCTGCAGTTGCTGGGCTCCGCCAGTCCCGCGGGCCGGCGCGCCGCGGTGCCGGCGGTGGCGGCGCTGGGGACGTTGGAGGCCCGGGAGGCGCTGGAGCGCGCCTCCACGCAGGACGAGGACCCCGAGGTCCGGCGGGCCTGCCGGCTGGTGCTGAGCCGCTGACGCCACCGCCATGTTCTCACTGCCCATGTCTCCCCAGGTGTTCGCCATCCTGGCCGCGCTCATCGAGCAGCGCGCAGGGCTGCACTACGGCCCCGAGGACCGGGAGCTGCTCGCCGACAAGGTGGCCCCGCGCGCGCTGGACGCGGGCTTCGACTCGCTGCTCGACTACTACTATTTCCTCCGCTACGACCCGGCGGGCTCCGAGGCGCTGGACGCGCTGGTGGACTCGCTGCTGGTCCACGAGACGTACTTCTTCCGGGAGGCCCTGCCGCTGCGGGTGCTGGCCGAGGACCTGCTGGTGCCCGCCGTGCGCGCCGGACGGCGGCCCCGGGTGTGGAGCGCGGCCTGCTCCACCGGAGAGGAGCCCCTCACGCTGGCGATGATGCTCGCGGAGATGGGCGTGCTCGACGGGGTGGAGCTGCTGGCCAGCGACCTGAGCGCCCGCGCGCTGGAGCGGGCCCGCGCCGGGGAGCACAACCTGCGCTCCCTGCGCGCGCTGCCTCCGGGCGTGGAGGGCCGGTGGCTGGAGACGCGCGAGGGGCGCCCGCGCGTGCGGCCGGAGTTGGTGGCCGCCGTGGACTGGCGGCGCGTCAACCTGATGGATGCCGGCGCGGTGGCGCGGCTGGGCGCCTTCGACGCCATCCTCTGCCGCAACGTCCTCATCTACTTCCAGGACTCCACCGCGCGCGGCGTGGTGGAGTCCCTGACGCGCGCGCTCGCGCCCGGGGGGCACCTGCTGGTGGGGACCTCCGAATCCCTGATGCGCTTCGGCACCGCGCTCGACTGCGAGGAGCGGCGCGGCGCCTTCTTCTATACCAAGGCGAGGCCATGACGGCGGTGTCTCCCATTCGCGTGTTGGTGGTGGATGACTCCGCCTTCGCCCGCAAGGTGCTGCGGCAGGTGCTCTCCAGCGCGGAGGGCCTGGAGGTGGTGGGCGTCGCGCGCGACGGCCTGGACGCGCTGGAGAAGGTGGCCGAGCTCTCTCCCGACGTGCTCACGCTGGACCTGGTGATGCCGGGCCTGGACGGGCTGGGCGTGCTGCGCGCGCTCACCACCAGCGCCGCCGCGCCCCGCGTGGTGGTGGTGAGCAGCGCGGGCGAGGAGAGCGAGCTGGCGGTGGCCGCGCTCCAGGCCGGCGCGGTGGAGCTGGTGAACAAGCCCACCGCGCTCGCCACCGAGCGGCTGTATGAGCTGGGCGGCGAGCTGGTGGCGAAGGTCCGCACGGCCGCGGGCGCGGTGGCGCGCGCGCCGCGGGAGCCGGCACCGTCGCCGGAGCCCGCCGCCGCGCCGGTGGCTCGCGTTGCCGCGAAGAGCCTGGTCGTGGTGGGCACCTCCACCGGCGGCCCGCAGGCGCTCACCCGGCTGCTGTCCGAGCTGCCCGTGGACTTCCCCGCGCCGCTGGCGCTCGCGCTCCACATCCCCACGGGCTACACGGAGGCGGTGGCCCGGCGCCTGGACGCGCACTGCGCGCTGGAGGTGCTGGAGGCGGTGGATGGGCTGGAGCTGCGGCCCGGCCGCGTGGTGCTGGCGCGCTCCGGGCAGCACCTCAGGCTGGAGCGCCATGGACCGGTGACGCTCGCGCGGTTGGACCTGCAGCCGCTGCGCGCGCCGCACCACCCCAGCGTGGACGTCCTCTTCGAAAGCGCCGCGCGGAGCTGGGGCTCGGACGTGGTGGGCCTGGTGCTCACCGGCATGGGCGACGACGGCGTCGCGGGCGCCCGGGCCATCCGCGAGGCCGGGGGCACCGTCCTCACGGAGAGCGAGTCCTCCTGTGTGGTGTATGGCATGCCACGCGCCGTGAAGGAGGCCGGGCTGTCGACCGCCAGCGCTCCGCTGGAGGGAATGTTGGCGCTGCTGCGGCGCCACGTGCGCTGACGTCCACCTGTGTTCGAATCCAGGGGGAGTGGATGGCCGTGGGGCGCCGGCTGGGTCAGGATGGCCGGCATGCTCCGTTACGCCGCTGACCGCCGGACGATGCTGTGGTGTCTGGCCATGCCCGTGGTGGCCCTGTCGATGTACGTGGCGCCCGGATGGATTCCCTATCTCTGCCCACTGGCGTGCTACCTGGCGCTGTCGGCGGGCGTCATCGCGCACAACCACAACCACTGCCCCACCTTCCGCAACCGGAAGCTGAACGAGGCCATGGGCATGTGGCTGTCGCTCTTCTACGGATACCCCACCTTCGTCTGGATTCCGACGCACAACCTCAACCACCATAAGTTCGTGAACAAGGCGGGCGACGCCACCATCACCTGGCGCTACTCGAAGAAGCACAACTTCCTGGTGGCCTTCCTCTTCCCCTTCGTCTCCACGTACTGGCAGCAGGAGCCGACGAAGGCGTTCATCGACAAGGCGCGCGCGCGCAACCGCCCGCTGTACCGCCAGATTCTCACCCAGTACGCCGTCTGGGGCGGCACGCACGCGGCGCTGCTGGGGCTGGCCATGGCGATGCACGGCGTGGCCGGCGGCGCGCGCATCTGGGCATTCGCCTTCCTGGTGCCCGCGCTCTTCTCGCTGTGGACCATCATGTTCTTCAACTACATCCAGCACGTCCACACGGACCCCTGGAGCGAGCACGACCACAGCCGCAGCTTCACCGGCCGCCTCATCAACTTCTTCCTCTTCAACAACGGCCTCCACGCCGTGCACCATGAGACGCCGGGCCTGCACTGGAGCCTGCTGCCCGAGGCCCACGCGAAAATCCAGACCGCCATCGCGCCGGCCCTCAAGCCGGTGAGCTTCTTCGGCTGGTGCTTCCGCTCGTACGTGGTGGCGCCCTTCCTGCCCCGCTTCGGCACGGCGCAGGTGGGGCGCGCGCCCTACGAGCCCCCTGAGGGTGTCGCGCTGGACGTGCGCTTCGGGGACGACCTGCAGGCCGTTGACTCGGGCGTCAACGTCGCCCGCGTCTGACGCCGCTTCGTGCCGCCGCGGACACCGCCCGGGGCCCCGGTCGGTGGCCTCTGTCCTTTATTCCCCATCTGTCCACGGAATCTGACCCAGGGGGATTTTCGTCGAGTGGCCGTTTCTCATACTTCGAAGTCGTAGGGTGAGAAGCGCGGTGGGGCGGGCCGGGGGGGATGAAGACCAGGGAGGCTCCGCATGATGACGGCTCCAGGACGCGTGCGTCCTTCACCAGGGCGGGTGGAAGCAACGCCGCGGGTGCTGTGCGTGGGGGCCACGAGCGAATCCTGGTTGGCGCTGTCACGGGCCCTGCGTCCGTTGCGCTGCGTGTCCTCGCAGGTGCCTTCCCTGGAGTCCGCCTTCCTGGAGGTGCAGCACACGCGGCCTTCCCTGGTGCTGGTGCACTGGCGGCAGCTGGTGGCCGGCGCGGGGATGGGCCTGCGCGCGCTGAAGCTGCGCCTGGGGTTGGACGGTCCGCCGGTGGTGCTGGTGGCGGAGCCGGAGACGCCCGCCGAGGTGCTCGAGGTGGGCGACGCGGAGGGCGTCGAGGACTGCCTGCTGTCGCCCCTGCGGACGCACGAGCTGCGCGCGCGGTTGGCGCTGCTGGCGGGCGAAGGCGTCCCGGCCGCGCAGGTGCGCGCGTCCCGCGCCCGTTCGCGCCTGCTGCTGCTGGCCGGCGCCAGTGGCCCCCTGGCGTGGAGCGGGCTGGGCGCCCTGCTGGAGGCGTGTGGCCATCGCATCCTCTACAGCGCCACCGTGGGCGGCGGCGCCGCGCGGGTGGCCGAACACGGCGAGCGGCCCGACCTGGTGTTGTCGCGGGAGGGCGCGCCAGGCATGCCGCGGGGCCTGCCCTCCTCGCGGATACAGCCGCTGCTGGCCGGGGTGCCGTCGCTCACGCTGGACGCGGCCGCGCCGGTGCGTCCGGCCTCGCTGCTGTCCCGTATCCACGCGCTGCTGGGGCGGGAGGAGGCCTCGCTGCGCGCCGAGGCGCGGGTGCGCTTCTGCTGTCCGGTGTCCTTCGGCGAAGCGGGGCCGCGCGGCGCGGAGTGGCGCTCCGGTGTGTCCAGCGCGCTGAGCCCCGGCGGCCTCCTGGTGCGCACGCTGGTGCCGGCGAAGGCGGGGACGGCGGTGGCGCTGCACATCCTGCTGCCCACCCTGGGTGAGCGCCTGGAGACGCACGGCGTGGTGGCCTGGGCCCACGCCTACGCGCCTCGTGGCGGCGTGTCCCACCCCTATGGCATGGGGGTGCGCTTCCTGGGCATGGGCCCACCGCGCCTCATGCAGTTGCGCCAGCTGTGCCAGGCGGAGGTGCGCCCGTGACAGCGCCAGGCGCACCAAAGCGCAAGAAGGTCCTGCTGGTGGATGACTCGGACACCGTCCTGCTGCTCCAGCGGATGTTGCTGGCGGAGCTGGGGCACGACGCCATCGTCGCGCGGGACGGGCTGGAGGCGCTGGCGCGCGCGGAGCAGGAGCGGCCGGACCTGGTCTTCCTCGACGTGCTGATGCCGCACCTGGACGGACTGGAGACGTGCCGGGTGCTGCGCGGCCGGGAGCCGACGCGGCGCACGCCCATCATCCTCTGCAGCGCCAGCGCCGAGGCGCGCAGCGTGCGCGCGTGCTTCAACAGTGGCTGCAATGACTTCGTGGCCAAGCCCTTCGACGGCGCCGCGCTGGTGGCCCTGCTGCGGCGCTACCTGGACTAGTCGCGCGGACCGCCGGTGGGAGGCATGGGCGGCCGGGCCGGCATGGAGCGGCGCGGCAGCGTCACGGTGAAGGTGGTGCCCTCCAGTTCGTCGGAGCGGACCTCGATGGTGCCGCCGTGCGCCTGGATGATTTCCCGGACGATGAAGAGCCCCAGCCCATAGCTCATCTTCAGCGTGCGCGAGCTCTGCGGGCCGCCGCGGAAGGGCTCGAAGAGGTGGGGCAGCAGGTGGTCCGGGATGGGGCGGCCGGCGTTGTGCACCTCCAGCACCACCTGGGTGCGCAGCCCGTGCGCCGTCAGCCGCACTGGCGTCTCTGGCGGGCTGTACTTGAGCGCGTTCTCCACCAGGTTGGACGTCACCTGCGCCAGCCGGTCCGGGTCCCAGACGCCCTGGGTGTTGCCCTTGTGGTCCACCTGGACGGTGCGCTGGGGGAAGGCCACGCCGAACTCGTGGGCCACCTTGGCCGCCAAATCCTTCAGCTCCACCGGCCGGGGCTCAATGGCCACGCCGCCCATCAGCCGCGTGCGCGTGAAGTCCAGCAGCAGCCGGGTGAGCCGTTCGATGCGCACCGCCGCGGTGGCGATGCGCTGGCTGGTGCGCTGCGCGTCCTCGTCGGTGCCGCCCGCGGCGAGCACGCGCGACCAGTTCATGATGGCGCCCAGCGGGCTGCGGATGTCATGGGTGACGATGCCCATGAGCTGCTCCTGGAACTCGGAGTGCCGCCGGGCTTCCTCCTCCGCCCACTTGCGCTGGGTGATGTCGCGGCTGATGCCGAACAGGCCGAACACCTTGCCCTCGCCGTCACGCAGCACGCCCTTGGTGGACAGCCACACGCGCGGCCCCTCCACGCCCGGCTGCGCGTCCTCGTAGGTGACGGTGCGGCCGAAGGCGAACACCTCGCGGTCATTCGCCGCGTTGGTGCGCGCCACCGCCGGGTCGAACAGCTCCAGGTCCGTGCGCCCCACCACGTCCTCGGAGCGGTAGCCCACGGCCTTCGCGCCCGCCGCGTTCATCATCGTGAAGCGGCCGTCCAGGTCCTTCGTGTAGACGGCGTCCGTGGTGCCTTCCAGGATGGCGCGGAACACCTCGCCGTTGCGGCGCAGCGCCTCGCGCGTCTTGCGCTCCTCGGTGATGTCGCGGCAGTGCACCAGCAGGCCGCCCTCCACCGGGCGCACGCGCACGTCGAAGCACGTCTCCGCTTCCGGCCAGGCGTGCTCGTAGCGGACGGAGGGCTGCTCGGCCACGGGCTGTTCGAAGCGCAGGTGACGGCCCAGCTCCAGCAGCTCCGGGCACACCCGGCGCACGTCGTCCTGCAACCGCGCCGCGCCGCCGAGCAGCCGGGCCATGTCTGGATTCACGTACGCCAGACACCACCGCGCATCGAGCAGGAAGAAGGCGTCCGGGAGCGCCTCCAGCAGCGTCTGCAGCAGCTCGGGGGACGGTGCCTCGGCGGACGGCTCGGTCAGAGGACGCTGGCGCTTCTTGGCGGGGGTGGGGGGCATGCCTCTTCGGTTTCGGCGGTGGGGATGGAACCATACCCCGCTCTCCGCCCCGCGCGATGCCAGGCAGGCATCGGCACACCGCGCGTCACGCCCGTTGCCTGGAAGGGAGGCGACCGCCCCCTCCGGGGTGCACCCGTGACAGAGGAATGCGACCCGGGTGGATGCAACACGGGGTGAAACAAGAATTTCAGGAAGCCACTTTCGAGGGAGGGTGGAGAAAGTCAGGCACGCGGTGGCTCACGCGCTCCTGTCGGGGTGCTCCGCTTCGTCCTTCTCGAAGAGGCTCTCCAGCTCCTTGCGGGCCTTGTCGGCCAACTCCACGAGCTTTTGCTCGTCGCGGTGGAACCGGGCCGTCTCGCGCAGGAGGCGCTCGTCGTGTTCCAGCATCCGCTCCCGGGCGCGCCGGCTCTCTGAATATGTGAGGCCCAGCTCCTGGAGCACCTCGGTGCCCAGCTCCAGGCTGTCCAGGAACGTCTCACGCATCACCCGTTCGATGCCCAGGTCCAACAACTGGTAGGCATGCACGCGGTTGCGCGCGCGGGCGAACAGCGTGAGGTGAGGAAAGTGTTGGCGCACCGCGCGCGCGGTGCGCAGCGACGCTTCGACGTCGTCGATGGCGAGCACGAACACCTTGGCCTTGTCCGCGCGGGCCGCGCGCAGCAGGTCCAGACGGGAGGCGTCCCCGTAGAAGACCTGGCTGCCGAAGCGCTTCATGAAGTCAATCTGCTCCGGGCTGGCGTCAATCGCGGTGAAGCCAATGCGCTTGGCGCGCAGCAGGCGGCCCACCACCTGCCCCACGCGGCCGAAGCCGGCGATGATGACGGGGTTGTCCTCCGTGGGCGCCACGTCGTACTCGCGCCCCGCGGACTTCGGCTTGAGGCGCGGGCGCACCCAGCGCTCGTGCGCGGCGTACAGTACCGGCGTGGTGGCCATGGACAGGCCCACCACCACCACGAGCAGCTCCGACAGCGAGCGCTCCATGACGTGCTGAGCGGTGGCGAGCGAGAAGAGCACGAAGGCGAACTCGCCGCCCTGGGAGATGACGACGGCCAGGTCGAGCGCCGGCTCGCGCTGCCCCAGGGTCATCTGCCCCAGCCCGTAGAGCACCGCCCCCTTGAGGGCCACCAGCCCCAGCACCAGCCCGAAGACGAGCAGCGGCTTCTGGAGGATGAGGCTCAGGTTCACCGACATGCCCACGCTGATGAAGAACAGGCCCATCAGCAGGCCCTTGAAGGGCGCCAGGTCCGCTTCCAGCTCGTGGCGGTACTCGGAGTCCGCCAGCAGCACGCCGGCGAGGAAGGCCCCCAGCGCCATGGACAGGCCCACCGCGTTGACGAGCGACGCGGTGCCCACCACCAGCAGCAGCGCGGTGGCGGTGAACAGCTCCTGGCTGTGGGTGGCCGCCACGGCGCGGAACACCGGGCGCACCAGGTAGCGGCCGCCCAGCACCACCGCCACCAGCACGCCCACGTCCATGAGGAGGATGAGCCACACGGGGCTGGGGGAGGGCGCGCCGCCGTCGCCCAGCAGCGGCAGCAGGGCCAGCAGCGGCACCACGGCCAGGTCCTGGAAGAGGAGGATGCCGAAGGCCAGCTGGCCATACGGCGTGGTGAGCCGGTTGCGCTCGGCCAGCAGTTGCAGCGCGAAGGCGGTGGAGGACAGCGACAGGCCGAAGCCCGTGACGATGGCCGCGCCCCGCGGCAGGCCGCACAGCAGCCCCACGCCGGCGAGCAGCGCGCCGGTGAGCAGCACCTGCGCGCCGCCCACGCCGAAGACGGAGCGGCGCAGCGCCCACAGCCGACTGGGGCGCAGCTCCAGGCCAATGACGAACAGCAGCAGCACCACGCCCAGCTCCGCCACGTGGAAGATGTGCTCCACGTCGCTGATGAGCTTCAGCCCCCAGGGGCCAATGGCCGCGCCCGCCGCCAGGTAGCCCAGCACGGAGCCCAGCCCGAGCCGCCGCGAGAGAGGCACCGCCAGAACCGCCGCCGCGAGGAACACGAGCGCCTGCTGCAGGAAGGACATGCGGCTTCCTTGCACGGACGCGCAGGTGGCGGCAATTCGGCGCGGCGCCCCGCGGGCTCAGGCGTCCGTGGCCCCGCGCCCGAGCGGCGGTGGTGCCGGGAGCGACGCCGAGCCGCCCGTGGAGGGCAGGGTGAAGGTGAACACGCTGCCTTCGCCCAGGGTGCTCTCCGCCTGGATGCCACCGCCGTGGGCTTCGACGAGGCCCTTGGCGATGGCCAGGCCCAGCCCGGTGCCGCGGCTGGCCGCGTCGCGGGCCTGCCAGTAGCGGTCGAAGATGTGGGGCAGCGCGTCCGGGTCGATGCCGGCGCCGGTGTCGCGCACGTGGACGGACACCTCGCCGCCGCGCGCCCGCGCGCCCAGCATCAGGTCGCCTCCGGTGGTGGTGAACTTCACCGCGTTGCCCAGCAGGTTGCCCAGCACCTGGAGCACCCGCACCTTGTCGCAGCGCACGCGCACGTCCGCGCCGGGGAGCTCCACGGACAGGTGCAGGCCCTTGGCCTCCGCCAGCGGACGGATGGAGTCCAGCGCCTCGGTGAGCAGCCCCGCCACGCCGTGCTCGCCCCACTCCAGCGGCAGCCCGCCCGCCTCCAGCCGGCCCCAGTCGAGCAGGTCGGAGATGAGGCGCGACATGCGCTCGGTGGCGTCCTGGATGCGGGTGGCCTGCTTGGCCACGCTTTCGCCGCCCGGCTTCGCCCCCGCGCCGCGCAGCAGCAGCGCCGCGCCCAGCTGCACCACGCCCAGCGGGTTCTTCAAGTCGTGCGACACCACGGCCAGCAAATCTTCCCGGGCGCGCGCCGCGCGCCGGGACTCACCCACCAGCCGCGCGTTGTCGATGGCGAGGCTGGCGCGCAGGCACAGGTCCTCCGCCAGCGCCAGGTCGTCCGGGCCATAGCGGCGCCCGGAGCCCGAGGACACGAAGGTGACGGCGCCCAGCGTGTGGCCGCGCGCGCGCAGGGGCACAATCATGTACGAGCGCGCCTGGAGCAGCCGCAGCAGCGCGGGGTGCGCGGGCTCCGCGGCGGCGGCGCGCAGCAGCGAGTCCGTCACCGCCGGCACCAGCTCCGGCTCCCCGGTGCGCAGCACGCGCAAGAGGCCCACGGGGGCGTCGTCCCGCAGCTCGATGCGCGTCGGCAGCGCGCCCGCGCGCTCCTGCTGCGTCGGGTCCAGGCAGGCCGCCGCCACGCGCGTCACCCAGGGGCCCTGCTCCAGCGCGTCCACCAGGCACCAGTCCGCCATGTCCGGCACCGTCAGGTGCGCCAGCAGCGTGTACATGCCCTGCGGGTCCGGCGGGTGGGTGAAGAGCGTGGTCATCGCCTGGTAGAGGAAGGAGCGGCGGCGCTCGGCCTGCTCCACCTCCGCCCGCGCGGCCAGCTCCAGCTCCATGGCGCGGGAGAACACGGCCTCCGCGTCGGTGAGGGCGCGCGCCGTCACCAGCACGCAGCACGGCCCGCCATCCTCCGAGGGCAGCGGACTGAGCACCAGCGCGTGACGCCGGAGGCCCGCCTGCGTGGCCCAGGGCGCTTCCAGCTCGCAGGTGTCCTGGAGGCGCATCACCCGCGCGCGCGCCGTCTCCAGTCGCGCCAGCTCCTCGGGTGGGAAGCCGAGCTCACCCCAGTGCCTGCCCACCAGCTCCTGGGGGAGCCGGCCCACTGTCTTCGCGCCCGCCTGACTGCACACCAGCACCCGTCCCGTGTCGTCCAGGACGTACGACGGGTCGGGGAGCGCGGAGAAGACGGTGGCGAGGGAAGCGGGGAGTCGAGCTGCCATGAGGGAGAACTGGCTGGGGATGTGCCCCCATCATGACACCGCCCGGACACAGGGCCATCCCGACGCCGGGCGATTCCTGCGGATGTTCCAGAATCCAATATTCTGGAGCGTGTAACTCAGACTCCCGGAGTACCCCGGAGCGCCAGGGAGAGCCTGCTCGCCATGTCGGGCAGGGCGACGACTTCGTGGGCCAGGTTGGCGCCCACCACCACGCCGGGCATGCCGTAGACGACGGAGGACTGCTCGTCCTGGGCCAGGATGTGGCCTCCGGCGCCGTGGAGCTCGCGCACGCCTTCCAGGCCATCCTGGCCCATGCCGGTGAGGATGACGGCGAACGACGCGGGCCCATAGGCGCGGGCCACCGAGCGGAACATCCACGTCGCGGACGGCCGGAAGCCATTCACCGGCGCGGCCCGGGAGACCTCCGCCCGGCCCTCGCCCCGCACGCCCAGGTGGCGATCATCCGGCGCCAGATACACGTGCCCGGGGAGCAGGGGCTCGCCATCCTCCGCCACCTTCACGGACAAGGGGCCCGCGGTGCGCAGCCACTGCGCCAGGCCCTCGCTGAAGCCAATGGCGATGTGCTGCACCACCAGCAGGGGCACGGGGAAGCTCGCGGGCAGCTCTGACAGCAGGCGGAAGAGCGCGGCCGGGCCGCCCGTGGAGGCGGCCAGGGCCACCACGCCGGGGCGCGTGGGCGACACGGGCGGCGCGGTCCGGCCAGCGGCGCACCACCTTCACCTCGGCCATGGCCTTGAGGGTGTCGCGCAGGCGGCGGCTGTCCGCGTCGAAGTCCGGGGACTCCGGCCCCAGGGGCTTCTGGAGCACCGCGAGCGCGCCCGCGCGCAGCGCGGCCATGGAGGTCTGGATGTCGCGCTCCACCAGGGTGGACACCACCACCACCGGCGTGGGCACCTCCGTCATGATGCGGCGGGTGGCCTCCAGGCCGTCCATCCTCGGCATCTGGATGTCCATGGTCACCAGGCTGGGCCGCAGGCGCTGGGCCAGCTCCACCGCTTCCACGCCGTCCTTGGCCTCGCCCACCACCGTCAGGGCGGGGTCGGCGCGGACGATTTCCACCAGCAGGCGTCGGGCGGTGGGCGAGTCCTCGGCCACCAGGATGCGTAACGGGTCGTTCTTCATAGCAGTCGTCTCAGCGTCTCCAGCAGGCTCGTCGGGTCGAACGCGCTCTTCACCAGATAGGCACTGGCACCGGCTCGCAAGCCCCGCGCCTTGTCCTCCGGCTTGCCTCGGGCGGTGACGAGCACCACCGGCAACCGGGAGAAGCGCGGCGAGCCCCGCACCGCCTCGGTGAGGGTGAAGCCGTCCATGCGCGGCATCTCCACGTCCAGCACCAGGGCGTCCGCGCCGCCCGCCTGGAGCCGCTCCCAGGCGTCCGCGCCGTCCACGCAGGCCACCACTTCATAGCCCGCGCTCTCCAGGATGCTCTGCTCCAGCGCGCGCGTGGTGGGCGAGTCGTCCGCCAGCACCACCCGCCGCCGCGTCCGCTGGGTGGCGGGGGCGGGGAAGAGCGAGGCCGCCGCGCGGCCACCCGCCGCGCGGACCAGGGAAAGGGGGTTGAGCAAGAGCGACAGCCGTCCGTCCGGCAACACCGCCGCCGCGGACACGTGCCGGGCCCGGCGCACGCGGTGGCCCAGGGAGCGCACCAGCGCCTCCTGTTCGGCGAGCACCTCGTCCACCACCACCACGGCGCGCGCGCTGCCCGCGGCCAGCACCACCGCGCCCCGGCGCGCGCGCGGTGGGCCGGGCGGCAGGCCCAGCACCTCCGCCAGCGAGGCCAACGGCACCAGCGCGTCACCAGAGGCCCAGGCGGGGCGGCCCTCCACGTCGCGCACCTCGTCGGGCGCCAGGCGCACCAGCCGCGCCACGCTCTCACTGGCCAGCGCCAGCGTCTGCCCGCCCGCCGACACCAGCAGCACCCGCAGCGTGCTCAGCGTGAGGGGCACGTCCAGGGTGAAGCCACTGCCCAGGCCCGGCCGGGTCGTCACCTCCACGCTGCCGCGCAGCCCCTCCACGTGCATGCGCACCACGTCCAGGCCCACGCCGCGGCCGGCCACCTGCGTCACCTGCGCCGCGGTGGACAGGCCGGCCAGGAACACCAGCCGCGCGGCCTCCTCGTCGCTTTCGGGCACGCGCAGGCCCCGGGCGCGCGCCTGCCCCCTCAGCGCGTCCAGGTCCAGGCCGCGCCCGTCGTCATCCACCGTCACCTCGACGCGGCTGCCCTTGAGGCGCGCGGTGAGGAGGAGGCGCCCTTCGGCGGGCTTGCCCAGCCGCTGGCGCTCCTCGGGGCGCTCCAGTCCGTGGGCCACCGCGTTGCGCACCAGGTGCAGCAGCGGCTCTCGCAGGCCCTGCAGCAGGGAGCGGTCCAGCTCCAGCGCGCCGCCCTGAATCTCCAGCCGCACCTGCCGGCCCATGCTGCGCGCCACGTCGCGCGCGGCGCGCTCCAGGCCCTCGCAGCCTTCCTCGAAGGACAGGGTGCGGGCGCGGCGGACCTCGTCGTCCAGCCCCGTGGCCACGCCGCCCAGCGCCCGGCGGTCCGCGGCCAGCTCCAGCGTCACCCGCGCCAGCTCCGTCTCCGCGCGCAGCAGCGCCTGTTCGCCGGGCGTTCCGAGCACCGCCTCGCGGGCCTGCGCCAGCGCCTCGCGCACCGAATCCAGCGCGTCCGCGCGGCCCTCCAGCCGGAGCGTCGCGACGCGCAGCTCACCGCTGCGTGCCAGCAAGGCGTCCAGCTTCTGCGCGGAGACGCGCACGGGCAGCGCCTCGGCCCCGTGGGAGGCCCCGCCGCCCGGGGGCGGCTCCACGCTGGGCGGGGCGGCCTTGGGTGACGGCACCGCGTCCTCCAGCATGGGCGGAGGCGATGGTGGCGGCGCGCCGCGCGTGGGGGCGTGCGCGCCGGCCCGGCGTCCGGCGGCGCGCTCCAGTTGGGGCAGCAGCGTCTCCAGGGGCGAGCCCGCCAGGTCCTCCCGCGCGGCCAGGCGCCGGCCCGCGTCGTCGAGCGCGTCCACGGTGGTGAAGCACAGCTCGTACACGTCGGGCATGCCGGCGCCCGCGTCACGCACCTGCTCCAGCAGCTCCTCCATGCGGTGGCAGGCCGTCTCCACCAGCGTGGCGCTGGCCGCGCGCGCCGCGCCCTTCACGCTGTGCAGCGTGCGCAGCAGGGACGCCACGAGCCCCGCCATGCGCGCGGGCGCTGTCTCGCGCTCCAGGGCCAGCAGCTCGCGGTTGAGCGAGACGACGTGCCCCTCGAGCTCCTCGAGGAACGTGGCCAGCAGCGCCTGGGCCAACCGGTCGCGGTCCATCAGCGCCCGTACTCTCCCAGCAGCCCCTTGAGCTTCTGGCCCATGCCGTTGAGGTCCTGCATGGCGCGCTCGGTCTGCCGCGACGAGATGAGGGCCTGCTGCGTGGCCTGATTCACGTCATGCATGGCCTGGCGAATCTGGCCGATGCCGGTGGCCTGCTGGTTGGCGGAGGCGGCGATCTGCGCCGCCGTCAGCGAGGCCTGGGCCAGCAGGTCCGACAGCGTCTGGATGTTGGAGCCCGCCTCGGACACCACGCGGGTGGCGGTGGCCACGCTCTTGGTGCCTTCCTCGGTGGTCATCACCGCGCCGTGGGTGGCCTTCTGAATCTGGCCCAGAATCTGGCGCACCTGGCCTGTGGCCTTCTTGGACTGGTCCGCCAGGGCCTTCACCTCGGAGGCCACCACCGCGAAGCCGCGGCCGTGCTCGCCGGCGCGGCTGGCTTCGATGGAGGCGTTGAGCGCCAGCATGTGCGTCTGCTCGGAGATGTCGTTGACGGTGGTGATGATGTCGCCAATGGCCTGGGCCTGCTCGGCCAGGGCGAGGATGCGCGAGGCGATGGACTCCACCTGCTCGCGCACCGCGCCCATGGCGCCCACGGCCTCCTCCACGGCGCGGCGGCCGCTGCGGCCCACGTCCTCGGCGTGGCGGGCGGAGTCGCTCACCGCGCGAGCGCGGCCCGCGGCCTCCTCGGACGTCTTGGTGATTTCCTCGATGGTGCTCACCGTCTCCGTCACCGCGCTGCCCTGCTCCTGGGCGCCGGCCACCTGCTCGGTGGTGCTGGAGAGGATTTCCGCGCTGGCGCCGGCGAGCTGGTTGACGAACTCCGCCACGGTGCGGAGCGTGTGCTCGCGCTGCTCGGATTCCTTCTCCAGCTGGACCTCGTTCTGCTGGCGCTTCTCCGCCATGTCGTTGAACGCGCGCGCCAGCTGGGCCGTCTCGTCCTGGCCCTTCACCTCGATGCGGTGCTCCAGCTTCCCGCGCCCCAGCTGCTCGGCGCCCACCATGAGCGCGCGCAGCGGCGTGGTGATGCCGCGGGTGATGAGGTAGCTGCCGCCGCCGACGATGAGCACGCCCAGCAGCGTGCCGATGCCCAGCACCCAGAGGATGCGCTGGGCCATGTCCCGGGCCGCGGTGGCGTGCTCGTCCCAGCGCTCCTGCTCCGCCACCAGCATCTCGGCGATGACCTGCTTGACCTGGAGCATGGCCGCCCGGCCCTGGCCGGCCTGGACGAACTTCGCTCCGGCATCCAGCCCCTCCGCGCGGCGCAGACGGACGCCTTCCTCCAATTGGTTGAGCCGCTGGGTGACGATGGGCTCCAGCCGGTTCAGGCGCGCCCGCTGGGCGACGTGGTCCGCCATGGCGTCGCGCAGGCGGGCCAGGTCTTCCTGGAGCGCCGCCGTCGCCTCCCGGTAGGGCCCCAGGTAGGCCTCGTCCCCCGTGAGGATGAAGCCGCGCTGGCCGGACTCGGCGTCCATCAGCAGCGCGCGGACCTCGCGGATGACGCGGAAGTTCTCATGGGCCGTCAGCAGGCCCGCGGTGCTCGTCGTGAGCTGATTGGCGCCCTGGAAGGACACTCCCGCCACGATGAGCAACATCAGTAGCGACAGTCCGAAGCCGAACGCGATGCGGTTCCCGATGCTCATGCTGCTCCTTCGCCGGACAAATCGAACATGAGGCGACTGTCACCCAGGAGCGCCTCTCCCTCCAGTACCAGGGTGCCGTCCCTGTCGGCCGCGGACACGAGGTGTCCGGCCGCGTCGTCCAGGGACGTGGGCGGCGCCAGCAGCTCGCTGCTCGCCAGCACGGTGACTTCCTCCACTTCCTCGGTGCGCACGCCCAGCTCCGCCCGCCCCACGCCCACCACGAGCAGCGGGCCGGCGATGTCCGAAGGCGCGCGTCCGAAGAGCGGCGCCAGCTCCACCACGGGCAGCACCTCGCCATGCATCAGGGTGAGGCCGCGCAGCACGGGGGGCGCGCCTGGCAACGTGACCAGCTCCGGCGCGCGCACCACCTCCAGCACGAAGCGCGACTCCAGGGCGTAGCGCTGGCCGGCGGCCTTGAAGCGGACCACCTCGCGCAGGGTGCCAGGGTCGACCTGGGGACGGGGCTCGCGCGAGAGCGCCCGGGCGCGCTTCTCCAGCAGCGCCGCGGCCTCCTCGGGGGACAAGGTGCCCTGTTCCTTCTCCAGGTCGGCCAGCCGCGCCAGCCGCGCGCGTGTGGCGTCCCAGTCGATTTTGCCGGAACCCGGCATCAGCTCAGCTCCTCACCGGCAGCCAGGGCTGCCTCCATGCGGGACCGCTCTCCACGCGCCACCTCCGCCAGCCTGCTGGCGCTCTCGCCGTCCGCGTGGGGGACGGGCGCGTCTGGAGGCAGGGCGTCGCACAGTTGCTCCGCTTCGCGCCAGGCCTTCATGGCGCCGGGCGTGTCGCCGTGCCTGCGTAGCACGCGCCCGAGGATGAGCCACGCCACGATGAGTGTGGGCTCCAGATACAGCGCCTGCCGGACGGCGCGCTCCGCGTCCGCCGCGCGTCCCTGTCCCAGCAGCAGCAGGGCTTCCAGGTAGCGCAGTCCTGGCACCAATGGGTGCCGGGCGGCTGCTTCGGTGCAGGCGTAGACGGCGGCGGCGGCGTCCAGGTTCGCCAGCGCGCGAACCGCCAGTTCGGCGGTGTCCGCGTCGGAGTCCAGCGCTCCCAGGTGCTGGGCCGCCTCGCGCCAGTGGCCTCGCGCCAGGGCCTGCCGGGCCGCGTGCAGGGCCGTCGCGCTGGGGGCGCGCGCCGGTTTCCCGGCCCCCGGGAGCGCGGTCCCCGAGGAGGCTTCGGAGTCGCCCGGCAGGCCCGGCGCGGTGGTGCCCAGGGGCGTGGCGCCCGTCGCGGCCCCGGGTACGCCGGTGGAAGACGGGCTCCAGGCGGGCGCGGTCGTCGCGGCGGGGGCGGTGACCGCCGGCGGCTCGGTCCACGCGGCCGGGACGGGCAGGGAGAGGGTGGCCCCGTGCAGGGGCCGGCGGTACAGCACGCCCCACTCGGTGAGGATGGACTCCAGCGGCGCCAGTCCACCGAGCGGCGGGTCCGACGGGCCGGTGTAGAGGTAGCCGCCCTCATCCAGCGCGTCATGGAGCCGGCGCGCGACCGCCTCGATGGTGGGCCGGTTGAAGTAGATGAGGACGTTGCGGCAGAAGATGACGTCCAGCTTCCAGATGCCGCTGTCCGCGGACGGCCAGGTGTCGAGCGCGAGGTTGAGGTAGCTGAAGCGCACGCGCTTCTGCACTTCCGGGGACAGGATGTACCGGCGTCCGTCGGCGCGCAGGTGGGCGCGCATCCGGTCCACCCAGCCGCCCCGCAGGGACCAGTCGCCGTAGTGGGCCTTCCGGGCCCGGGCGAGCGCGCCGCGAGACACGTCCGTGGCGTACACGGTCATGCGCGCATCCCAGCCTTCGCCCAGCAGCAGCGCGGCGATGGAATAAGGCTCCTCACCCGACGAGCACGCGGCGCTCCACAGCCGCGCGGTGTGGTCCGGGCCATGGCGCTCGCGCAGCTCCGGGAGCACGACGCTCCGCATGTGCTCGAAGTGCTCGGGCGTGCGGAAGAAGTACGTCTCCCCGACGGTGAGCTCGATGAGCAGGTCATCCATCGCGGCCGGCTCTTCCGTGAGCCGCACGCGGTAGGCGTCGAAGTCCTTCAGCCCGGCCCGCTCCATGGCGCGAGCGATGCCTTCCTCGGCGGACGCGGGGCAGCTGGGCGGCACCAGCCCGGCGCGCTCCTCCACCAGCGCGAGCACCTCCGCATAACCCGGGTGGCTCCAGGGGCCCCAATTCACGCGGGCTCCGACTCCTGCGGCGCCGCCAGGGCGGCATCCAGCTCCAGGGACTCGGCCTCGGACAGGAAGGTGCGCAGGTCGTGGACCAGGACGAGCCCGTCCTTGAGCTTCACGGCGCCCGCCACATAGCCCACGCCCGGAAGCTGGCGCGGCGTAGCGTCCCACTCCTCCGGCGTGAGGACGCGCAGGCCCTCGACCCGGTCCACGCGCAGCACGACGCCGCGGGCGCCCGCGGAGGCCACGATGAAGTGGTCCATGGGGGACAGCGCGCGGGCCGGGTGGCGGAAGCGCAGGCGCAGGTCCAGCACCGGCAACAGCTCACCCCGAAGGTCCAGCAGGCCCTCCACCACGGCGGGCGCGCGGGGCAGCGGCGTCAGGCGCGCGGCGCGTACGAGCTCTCGCACGTCGGGTGCGGGTAGTCCGTAGCGCTGACCGTTCAGGGTGAACAGCAGCACCTCCGTGGGTGCGGGGGTCATGTCCTGGGACATAAGACGTGGACGTGGCCACTGTCGAACATTGATGTCGGCCCCCGGTCACGGTGTCCACCAGTCCTCAGTGGGGACAGGGGGGCGGGCCCATGCTTCAGGGGGAACAGGACACGCTCCCGCCGTGCCCTGGCCTGGAGGGCGGCTCTCGGGGGGACGGGAGAACGGTCGTTCACTCCCCCAGGAGGCGGCCGAGGACGGCGCCTACGAGGTAGAAAGAGGGGTGCGCGCCAGCCATGCACGGATGACAGACGCCGTTTCCTCCAACGTCTGTCTCGGTTTCCAGAACATCTGCCCGCTGGCCTCGTAGGCTTTGTGAATGGCTTCGGTGCGAGCCCCCAGAGGTAACGTGAAGGCAGGGGAGTCGGGCCCTGGCGGCGGGGCAATCTGCTTCTGGGCGAGCATCTCCTTTGCGAGTGCCTTCACATCGACGAAGTCTGGAAGCGGGGGAAGTTCGGGCTCGGCGGCGATGATGCGTGCCGCATCCTCGTAATGGCGCACGAAAGAAGCAGGTGCGCTGTCGACTCGCGGCACTCGTCTCTGAATCGCATCAAGCTTCTCAAGGAGCGTGACAAGCGGGTGCACGCAACGTACGCCCTTGGGACGGTTGTCGTCGTAGTCGTCCAGGTGTCCTATGCGCGCAAGATGGTCATGCACGAAGGACGACATGTCGCGCGGAACGAAGGGCGTCACGCGCGCATTGCCGACCTCAAGCAATACAAAGGGCCTCAGAACCTCAGCGAGGTTCCGATGTGACGTGCGGGGTAACTGACACGCACGTTGCCGCTGCGCCAGCTTGCATCCGTGTCATCAGGAGCCAACTCAGTCCTTGTGCCAGGAACATTGATGAACGACGGAAGGGCCTGGAAGTAGGTGCGGCGCTCGTTCGTCGCCTTTGTTCCATCACTCTTCCAGTTGGAGACCTTGGGCTAGCGAACGTTTCCGGGCTCGATTTTGAGGTCCAGGTCCTCGGAGAACCGGTGGATGAGGGAAAATCCCTTGGAAAGGGAGGTTCCTCCCTTGAACCAGACGTCGAAGCCTGTTGCGTGAAGCGCCCAGAGCGTGTGAGTGACCCAATAGTCTTTCTCCACGAGCGCCAGCGACATCTTGTTGTGGGCGGCGACGATCTGCAGCAGATCGTCGAACGCCGAATCGTCGTGAATGAAGCTCAAGTGGAGGAGGCCTGGAGCGCCGAAGAGATCAGCACTCGCGTCGCTTTGGTCCCATACCGCTGCGTCATTTCCGTCAGGCGTTCGCGGTCGAAGGCAGTGCGCGCGAGTGCGCGCGTCAGCGCCTTGGCCAGTTCCATGCGCGACGTGCCAGCGCGCTCCGCGTTCTCGAAGAGATCAACCACGAACCATTCCGGCGATGGTGTCAGCGGGAATGCCACGCGGCGTAGTTCGAAGCGGCGGTCACCCAGTTCAACGTGCCCGGAACGCTTCGTGTTGTAGACGAGAGTCGCCGCGAACACGGCTGTCGTGCCGAGCCCCAGCGCGTTCCAGTGTTCGGGGCCGGTAAAGACGAAGGGACTCTCCCCCAGGAACGCTCGCATGAGCGCATCGTCCCCAGGTGGCACCAACCCAAACTTGCTTCGCTTGGGGTAGGCAAACAGTCCGTGCGCTACCGGCACCAGCACGCCCTTCTCAACCAGCTGCTTGGCGAAGCGCGGTGGATTCGTGCTCCAGGGCTCAAAGTCCCGTGTGCGATAGACGCGCCCTGCCTCTAGCGGTGGTAGTGCCATGGAAGCCATTGTATTGATTCTCCGCAGAAAAAGTACAGGCGTTAGGCGGAATCGGCAAGGCGAACTCCTAAGGGCTGAAGTCAAAGGGGCGCCTGCCCGCCACCCTGCTCTCATTCGGTCGAATCACCGAACTCTACGGAGGACCTGCGCCTTCATGCGCCCACCCCTGGGGTCCCGCTCCGCCGCGAGCCCCTCCTGTCAAGGTCATCGCTTCCCTGTCGCATGGGGCTTGTCTCTGGAGGGACTGGGTGTGGCCAGATGGACGAAGGCGAGAGTTTATCGTCTCCAGAACTTCAAAGGTAGAGTCTTCCCTCCTGCTTCGCCAGGCCGTGACTTCCACCCCAGTCATCCACTCCGGATGCGCTACGTTCTCCCGCGTATGGACGAACAACTGGGTTCGATGGTGGGAAAGGCAGCGCGTGAGGCGCGTGCGCGCCTGGGGTTGACCCAGGTGGAGGTGGCGGCCTTGGTGGACATGCACCCCATGGTCTACAGCCGCGTGGAGCGGGGAAAGATGGTTCCCAGCGCGGGCATGCTGCGCCGTCTGAGCATGGTCCTCCGCGTCTCCACGGATGAGCTGCTGGGGCTGGCCCGGCCCGGCAAGGACGAGCGGCGTGATTTGGAGAAGGAGCCGCCGCTGCTGCGTCGGCTGGTAACGCTGGCGCGTGAGCTGGACGAGCCGAAGCTGGAGGCGCTCGTCACGATGGCGCGCGCGCTGGCCCGATAGGAGGCGTCAGGGCTCGGAGACCCACGAATTCAGGCTATAAACCTGAAAAGTTTACTGTGTGATTGGAGCCAGGTGAAGAGGCGCGCCTTCACCTCCACGGTGGATGAGGCGTGGGCCTCATCCACCCGCGCGAACGGCGCCTCAGCCCCGGCGGCGGCGCCGCAGGGCCAGCGGCGAGGCGGCCATCAGCAGGGCCCACAGCGGCGCGCTGCCCGCGGCGGCGCAGCCTCCGCTCTCTTCTTCCGGCGCATCCGGCTCCACGTCCGGCGTGCCCTGGCCCACCTTCACGCTCAGCTTCGTGGCGGCGGCCCGGTCTCCGTCGGTGTGGAGGTCCGCGTTGGAGGAGTTGCCAGCGCCGAAGAGCGTGAGGGTGACGTCTGTCGCGGGGGCGACGAGGCTGAAGTTGAAGCGCAGTTCGTTGCTCGCGAAGGGCTGGGGCTGTGCGTGGGTCAGCTCGGCGCCGAGCTTCTTCATGCCCTCACCGGGCTGGAGCGTGGCCGCCGTGCTGTCCACGGCGATGCCCACGCCGCCCGTCCTGGCGGGACCGCCCCGGATGATGAAGGTGTACTGGCCGGTGGCGCCCGGCGCGAGCGTGGCAGGCCCTTCGAGCGCGACGGTGGGGAGCTCCCCGCCCTGGTGGCAGGTGCTGCACGTGGGACCCTCCTTGCCCGTCTGGCCGGTGACACCCGTGCTGGTGGCGGAGGCGGGGATGGACCACAGCGATGACACGACGACGACGCCCGCGATGCGGAACGGAAGACGCATGGACACTCCAAAAGATGGGTGAAACCCGGTGGTGCTACAGCCGGGGCTCCGCGTGCGCGGAGCCCCGGAGACTTCCGCCTAACGAAGCTGGAGCAGGGAGAAGGACAGGCCCTGCGTCGTCAGCGTGGGCCGGCCGTTGTCGCCCAGCACGTGCAGCGTCGTGGACGCGGAGCCCGCGCCGAACTCGGTGTAGAGCGTCTGGTTCTCGGTGTGGAAGAGGAAGCTGCTGCCCGAGGTGGCCGGGAACTCGGTGTTCCGCGTCGCCGTCAGCGTGTTGAGATTCAGCGCCCACCACTGCCAGCCGGCGCCGCTCGCGATGCCGCGGGGGTGCGCGCCCTCCTGCACAGGGGCGACGCGCTCATCCAGCACGCGCAGGTACGCCGTGCCCGAAGGGCCGGGGACGAGCGAGCCCGCGGTGCCGCCGCCCACGAGCTCCGACAGCGAGCGGTGGAAGCCGGTGTCGAAGGCGCGCGTCTGCGGGTCGAACCGCAGCAGGCACGGCTCCGGCGCCGCGTCGGCCGACACCCGGTGCACCGCCGCGCCGTAGGCCTCCGTCGCGACGTAGACCTTGCGGTCCGGGCCGAGCACGGCGTCGTGCGCGTAGCCACACCGCTCATCCGTGACGACGGTGGCCGTGTCCGTCGCCGTGTCGACGGCCACCACGCCCGTCCGCGGAGTGATGCCCACGCCGGCCACGGGACGCCAGCCCACGGGGATGATGAGCTGCCCGTTGTCCGAGACGACCGAGCCCGAGAAGGCCATCTCGGTGTCGGGCACCTCCAGCGCGTCCAGCGCGATGTTGCCGGTGACGGTCATCTCCGTGGGGTTCCAGATGACCGCCTGCGCGGTGATGCCGTCGAAGAAGTACGCCTTCGTCGCCGACACGAACTGGAAGTTCGCCTGGTACTCGCCCAGCGACATCACGCCCAGGCTGGCGAAGCTCACCGTGCCCGACTGCTCCAGGCGGCCGTCCTCGGTGAGCGAGTAGCGCGTCACGACGGGGCTGTCGTCCGACACCACGTAGACCTGGCCCGACTTGCGGATGCCCACGCCCAGCGCTCGGCCGGACACCTTGATGGCGCCGTCCAGCGACAGCTGCGCGGTCTGCTCCGCCTCCCGCGTCACCACCACGTAGCTCTCCGCCGGGTCGGCGTTGAGGTCCTGCGTGGTGATGGCGTACAGCGGGCCGGTGGCGTCGTCGCCGGAGTCGTCACAGCCGCCCAGCAGGGACAGCGCGAGCGCGGCGGCGGAGAGTCGGAAACCCGAGCGGGCAAACAGCTGCTTCATGAAGACGGCCTTCCTGGAAGTGGAGCGAGGCGCCGTTTCACCCGGAGCGGAGCTGTGGATTCAAGGTGAAAACGATACGCATTCTCAATTTCAGGAGCTGTTTAGGCGGAATTCGTGAAAAGTCAAGAATCAGATGGGCGCGTCAAGCCACGGGGCTGGGGCCGCTCAAGGGCAGCACGACGGTGAAGGTGGCGCCCTGGCCCGGGGTGCTGGCCACGCTGATGCGGCCTCCCAGGGCCTCCACGAGCTGGCGGGTGATGAAGAGGCCCAGGCCCAGTCCGCCGTAGTGGCGGCTGGAGACGGCGCGCTCGAAGCGGCCGAAGATGCGCTGCGCGTCCTCGGGCGAAAGGCCGATGCCGTGGTCCTCCACCTCCAGCGTCGCGTGCGCTTCGTCCGAGCGCACGCGCACGTCCACGGGGGCGCCGTGGCCGTACTTGAGCGCGTTGGACAGCAGGTTGGTGAGCACCTGCTCCAGCCGCATCCGGTCCCACTGGCCCGTCACGGCCACGGGCGAGTCCACCGTCACCTGGACCCCCGCTGTCCTGGCTTCCGTCTCGAACCGGCGGACGGCCTCGTGCACCAGTTCGTCCAGGTCCACGGGCTCCAGGTTCAGCTCCATCCGGCCGCGGGCCAGCCGGGACACGTCGAGCAGGCTGTCCACCAGGGTCGCCAGGCGCGTGGTCTGCCGCTCACTGGAGTGCACCCGCTGCGCCAGCTTCTCCACGTCGAGGGGGCCCTCGCCGCGAAGCTGGCGGTACAGCAGCTGGAGCTGGAGCTTGAGGTTGGTGAGGGGCGTGCGCAGCTCGTGCGCGGCGATGCTGAGGAAGTCGTCGCGCACCTGGACGGCGTCGCGTGCCTCGCCGGTCAGCCGCTGTTGTTCCGTGTTGGCGGTCTCGGCCGAGGTCCGGGCGCGGACCTGCGAGCGGGTGATGAAGAACAGCAGCAGCGTCACCAGCAGCCCGGCGCCGATGACGGTGCCACGCTGCCCGGTGGTGCCGGTGGCGAGGAAGGCCTGGCTCGCGCTGAACCGCAGCGTCCAGGTCTGGCCGGCCACGGGTATCCTCACGTCCTGCTGGAAGACGGGGGCCCCGCGTGACGCCGGGCGGCCGGACGCGTAGAGGAGCGCGTCGTCGCGGACCGCCGTCCCGTCATACACCTCCAGGTCGATGGTCTCCTTGAAGCCGATGAAGCGCAGCTCGCTCGTCAGATCCTCCATGGCGATGGGGAGGTAGACGAAGCCGCGCGGAGGCCCGGTGGGGGCTCCAGGGGGCCGGGCGTCCCGCGGAGGGGTGTACACGGGGATGAAGAGCACGAAGCCCACGCGGCCCGCGGCGTCCTCCCAGCCTTGGATGAGCCGCACCTTTTGGGTGGCGGCCACGCGCCCCGTGTCTATTGCGCGCAGCATCGCGGCCCGGCGGCTGGGTTCGGTGAGCATGTCGAATCCCAGGCCCCGCCGCGTGCGCGCGTCCAGGGGGTCCATCATGACGATGGCGGTGTAGGCCGCGCGCGGGCCCGGGGGCCACACGGGAGGGCCTGGCGGCCGCATGGCGCGGACCTCCGCGTCATACCGGGCCACGTCCTCCGGCCGAAGCCACCGCGCGAAGCCGATGCCCTCCAGCTCCGGGAAGGTGCGATTCAACGCCAGGCTCTCCATGTAGGCGCCGAGCTCCTCCTGGTCCACGTAGCGGCTGCCGGTGAACAGTCCATGCACCCCCAGGAACAGGGACTGGTTCAGCTCCAGGCGCTGCTGGAGGCCCAGCACCCCGTGTTGGACCGCGTCGTCGAAGCGGCGCAGGCGGCGCTCGTTGATGCTCTGCTGCACATAGGCCGTCGCCGCGGCGGTGATGAGCAGTCCCACCAGGACCACGCAGTAGGCGGCGGTGTTGCGGCGCAGATGGGAGGAGGAGCGCGGTGGCACGGTGGGGCAAGAAGGCTGGAATGGCATCTGCCCGGGAGCCAGTGCCGGACGGTGCTCTTGTAACGTCCTGGCCGGTTCGGACGTTCGCTACGTGAATGAGAAGGCAGGATTTCGTTCACCCGGGTACCGGGGGGGCTTGGCATCCGGTAGGTCATGTCGGCGAACGAGGGAGGCAGCGTGCGGCACGTCATCGTCGTGGGTGCGGGACCGGGTGGCTTGTCGGCCGCCATCAACCTGGCGGGGCAGGGCTTCCGGGTCACCGTGGTGGAGAAGGACGCGGTGCCCGGCGGGCGGATGAAGGGGCTGACGCTGGGCGCGTCGGGCGAGTACTCGGTGGACACCGGGCCCTCCATCCTCCAGCTGCCGGGCGTGCTGGAGCAGATATTCCGGCGCGCGGGCCGGCGGCTGGAGGACTACGTCAAGCTGCTCCCGCTGGACGTCAACACGCGGGTGCACTTCTGGGACGGTACGCACCTGGACACCACCCGACACCTGGACCGCATGGAGGCGGAGCTGGCGAAGTTCGGCCCGCGGCAGGCGTCCGCGCTGCGCCAGTGGATGACGGACGGGCGGGAGAAGTACGGCATCGCCTACGAGAAGTTCATCTGCACCTCCGCGGACAACCTGGGCTACTACGCGCCGTGGCGGCTGGCGCCCACGCTGCGCTTCAAGCCCTGGCAGACGCTGTACCGGCAACTGGACGGCTTCTTCCACGATGACCGGGTGACGTACGCCCTGGCGTACCCGTCCAAGTACCTGGGCCTGCACCCCGCGACGTGCTCGTCGGTGTTCAGCGTGATTCCCTTCCTGGAGCTGGCCTTCGGCGTCTGGCACGTGGAGGGCGGCTTCCGCGAGCTGGCGCGCGGCATGATGCGCTGCGCGCAAGACCTGGGCGCCACCTTCCGCATGGGCGCGCCGGTGGAGCAGGTGCGCGTGGACGCGGGCCGCGCGGTGGGCGTGAAGCTGGTGGGTGGCGAGGTGCTGGAGGCGGACGCGGTGGTGGTGAACGCGGACCTGGCCTACGCGGCGCAGTCATTGATTCCGGCCCAGGCGCGGGAAGGCTCGCGGCTGACGGACGCGGCGCTGGAGCGGGCGAAGTATTCGTGCAGCACGTTCATGGCGTACTACGGCCTGGACACGGTGTACGCCGACCTGCCGCACCACCTCATCTACCTGTCGGAGTCCGCGCGGCGCACGGACCGCGACGCGCTGGAGGACCGGCACGTCGACCTGGAGGACCCGCCCTTCTACGTGTGCAACCCGGGCGTGACGGACCCGTCCGGCGCGCCCGCGGGCCATTCGACGTTGTACGTGCTGGTGCCCACGCCGAACACGGGCCGTCCGGTGGACTGGGCGAAGACGGAGCAGGCGCTGCGCGAGCGCATCCCCGCCATGCTGGAGAAGGTGGGGCTGAAGGGCGTGCGCGAGCACCTTCGCGAGGAGCGCTATTTCACGGCGGAGACGTGGCGGGACGACTTCAACGTGTTCCGGGGCGCGGTGTTCAACCTGTCGCATACGTGGCGGCAGCTGGGGCCGCTGCGGCCGAAGGTGAAGAACCGCGACATCGAAGGGCTGTACTTCGTGGGCGGCGGCACGCACCCGGGCAGCGGCCTGCTGACCATCATGGAGAGCGCGAACATCGCCGCGGACTACCTGACGCGCGAGGCGGGCAAGGGACCGCTGCCGGGCTGGCCGTATGTGCCGCCGCTGGAGCCAGAGGCGCCCGTTCAAGCTCGCGCGGGGTGAGCGCCGCGCCATGCGGTGGCGCGCCCACCCGGCAGGCGGGGAAGGGCCACCCGCATCCGCCGGGCGGGACGGGGGCGAAGCTGGCATAGTCGAGAGGCATGCCCTTCTTCATCCCATTCGCGGTGGGTGGCCTGGTGCTGACGGCGCTGGGCCTGGGTGTGCGGAAGGTGCTGACGGAGACGGGCGTCACCCCGCCAGAAGATGCCCGGCTGGCCCAGGCGCGTGAGGGGCACCGCGCGGCCGTGGCCGCGCTCCGGGCGGACCGCCTCCAGGTCCGCGACGGCGTGGCCACCTACGGCGCGCTCCAGGCGCGGGTGCACGCGGAGGTGGTGGTGCCCTTCGGCGCGCTGCTGGAGCGGCTGGAGCGCTGGGGGTACGTCCGGGAAGCCGAGCTGCTGGGCGCCGAGGCGCTGGAGGCGCTGCGCGCGCTCCCGCGCGAAGCGCCATCCCGCGCGACGCGGCGCGGTTGGCCCTTGTTGGGCGCGGGTGTCGAGGTGCCCGCCGCGCTGGAGCCCGTGCTGGCGTGGTTGGACCGGGGCTGGCTGGACGAGGAGTCGCCGCCGGTGGTGCTGGATGGGACGTCGTTGTACGCGGCCCTCTCGGCCCGCGGCATCCTCGCGGGGAGCGCTCCGGAGGAGGGCGCGCGGGCGCTCGATGAAGCCTCCGGGCTGCTGGGCCGGACGGCGGCGTTCCTGGGCGCGCTGCGCACGCGGCTGACGGCGCTGGAGGAGCGGGTGGCGGGGCTGCATGGGCGGGCTTCGGCGCAGCTCGCCTACCTGGACGCGGCCAGCTTCGAGGAGGGCGGCGAGGAGCCCCGGGAGCGGCTGACGCGACTGGCGGTGCTCGTGGGCCAGCTCGCCATGCTGCTGCGCACGCCCGTGCTGAGCGCGGAGGGGCGCCTGACGCCCCTGCTCGCCGCGCGCGCGGAGGACGACGTCCCTTCGAGCGACTGAGGCGGCCCGCGCTCGAGCACGGGCGAGCCGCCGCATCAGACGTAGCGCTCAGCCATCTGCGACACCTGCCCCGTCGCGTGGCTCACGGCCGAGGCCGCCTGCTGCGTGGTGTCCAGGTGCCGCAGCGTGTCCGTCGTCAGCTCGTCCAGCTCGCGCACCGCCGCGAAGAGCTGGTCCACGCCCGCGTGCTGCTGCGACACGGCCTCCGTAATCTGCCGCACCGCCACCGCGGACTCCTGGGACAGGCCCGCCAGCTCGCGCAGCCGTTCGCCGCTGTGCCGCAGCGGCTCCAGCGCCTCGGCCACGCCCTCCGCGCCCTGGTCCGACATCGCCGTGGCCTGCTGCGTGGCGGAGGCCATGCTCTCCAGCAGCCCGCGCACCTGGTTGGTGGCCCGGACGGACTGGTCCGCCAGGTCGCGCATCTGCCGCGCCACCACGCCAAAGCCCTTGCCGTGCTCGCCCGCGCGCGTGGCTTCAATCGCCGCGTTGATGGCCAGCATGTGGGACTGGTCCGCCAGCGACTTCACCACCTCCGACACGCGGCCCACCTCGCGGGCGCGCTGCTCCAAATCCAGCATCTGCTCGTGCAGCCCGGCCGCGATGTCGCGGATGACGGTGAGCCCCTTCTCCGTGCCGGCCAGGGACTCCTCGCCCAGCTTGCCCACGGCGGCGGCGCGCTCTGCCACCTGGAGGATGCTGGTGGCGCGCGAGTGCGTGACGTGAGACGCCCGCTGGATTTCCTGCGCGGTGGCGCGCGCCTGGTGCAGCGCCGCGGCCTGCCGCGACAGCGTCTGGTTCTGCTGGGAGCTGGCGTGTGACAGCCGCTGGCCCGCGTCGGCCAGGTCCCCCGCGGAGGCGCGCAGCGAGCGCGGCAGCTCCTGGAGCCGCTGGTAGAGCTGCCACGTCGAGGCCGCCAGGTCGCCCACTTCATCCGAGGAGACCCACTGGGGCGGCGTGGCGCGGCCCTCCACCAGGGCCTCCAGGGACGCCCCCACCGCGCGTGCCCCCCGGGCCAGCCGGCGGGCCGCCCAGGCCGCGGTGAGGATGGAGCCCAGCGCGGCATACCCGCCGAGCACCACCACCGGCTGCACCAGCTCCGCCTCCAGCGGCCGCACCGTGGCCTGGACGCGCTCGGCCGCCGCGGTGTCGCCCCGCGCCGCCAGGTCCGCCGCCAGCGCGCCCATGCCGCGCTCCAGGCGCAGGTGCAGCGTGACGATGCTGGCCAGGCAGGTGATGAGCAGCGCGGAGACGACCATCGCGGGCAGCAGCCACGACTGGCGCGTGGCGAAGCCCTCACCCGCGGGCTTCGTGCTGGGCGCGCGCTGATAGGCGTCCAGCACCGTGGGCATCATCACCCGTTCGAACAGCATGTACGCCAGCGGGCTGCTGAAGAGGCCCGCGCTCACCGCCACCGCCACGCCCACCATCACCACCGACGCCGGCCGGTCCAGGAGCAGCACCGCGCCGCCGTTGAAGAGGATGCCGCCCAGCGTCCACGACACCATCATCTCCACGAAGGCGATGTTGGAGGGGATGCGGATGAGCCGCTCCACCCGCGTCGTCCCCTGGGCGCTCAGGGCGCGCTTCATCAGCCACGGCATCACCACCAGGGGTTGCACCACCGCGCACAGGCCGAGCACCACCGGGGTGATGATGCCCAGGAAAATCTTGAACTCCCGCGCACCCGACAGGTCGAGCAACTGCATGTCGACGTAGACCGCGGGCGTGAAGGCCACCGTGGTGATGACGGACCGCAGCAGGTAGAGCCGGCGTAGCAGGGCGCCAGGGGTCGGTAGCGAGGAGGTGGCCATCAGGGAAGCGGTGCTCCTGGGTAACGGTGACCCCAGCGTGGGGCGCGAATGGCTCGCCGTCAATGTCCAGTCTTGTTCCGCCTCATCCAGCGTGTATGGAAATGCGGGGCTCCCCTGGTTGCTGGCCAGACGAGCGGCCCTGGGGCGCCTGCGCGACCTCTTCGGCATGCCCACACTCTGGCTCCAACACGCTGTGTGCTGTGAAAGGAGACCCGTCATGGGCGAGTGGACCGACAAAGCCAAGGGCAAGGTCAAGGAAGTGGCCGGCACCGCGAGCGGCGACCGTGAGCTGGAGGCCGAGGGCAAGCGTGACTCCGCCAAGGGCGCCATCAAGGGGAAGGTTGAGGACGCCAAGCGCGCCATCAAGGACGCGGTCGACTCCGACAAGCCGCGCCGGGACGAGCCCTAGCCTCCCCTCCCGGCGCCTGCCGGGCGCATGCAGGTGCATTTGAATGATTCGGGCCGCGGGGGAAGCCTTCCTCGCGGCTCGTTTCATTTCAGCGTGAGGACCAGGACTCCCCGCTCCCTTCGTATCCGGTGTTGGACGGCCCTTTCGCGCCGTCGCAGGCCCGAACGAGGGGGAGTCCTCCATGCAGGTGTCGCGAAGTTCGTCGTTGAGGGGAGACGTGTGTCCGCCCGGGGCACGCGCGCCCGCCAGGAGCCGGCGTCCGCGCTGGCTCCAAGGGGTCGTGGCCGCGCTGGCGCTCTGGGGCTGCGGTGAGCCCATGCCCATGGGGGCCGAGCCGTCCGATGGGCCCGTCGCCGCGCGCACCGTCGAGGACGGCCTCACCTGCACGCCGGAGGACCTCGCGACCGGTGACTGGACGTGTACCGGCGGCTTCACCTACAGCCTGGAGTGTTACGCGCAGCAGTCAACCGCGGCCTGTGGCGCGGACACCAGCCCGAAGACGTGTACGTCGTACGGCACGTGCCAGCACTCGGACTTCGGCTTCACGTTGGGCGGGCACGAGGCGGTCGTCCCACTGGGCACGCGGCCCGACGCCTCGTGCGAAAGGCACGCCCAGAACTACGTGTCGGCGAACGCGCCGTCGTCGACGTGGGGCGGCATCACCTGGCTCTGGTACATCGGCGGCAAGCCCGGTGGTGGAGAGGAGTCCGCGCGCGCGGGGGGCGGGACCCGCAAGGGCGCCACCGCGGGGGTGGGCGAGGAGTTCTGCTACATCACCTTCTACAACTACCCGGTGGTGAATACGGGCACGGGACCGCAGTGCGGCACGGTGGAGGCGCCCTGCACGGTGGCCTGCCTCAATCCGCAGACGTGCCAGGTGAATGGCGCCTGGGTCACCGACGCCGCGCAGTGCGGAACGATGACGGGGCCCTGCGGCCCTGGCAGTGGGACGCCGCTCTACGGCACCTGCCGCGACGTCAGCCATGGCGCGGCGCCGGACGCGGAGTGCGGCGCGGGCTTCGTGGAGGGCCAGGCGCCCGCCACCGCCACCCAGGCGCAGGTGCAGGCGCAGGCAGCGGCGGAGTGGGCGGCCTCGGGGAGCCTGGGCGCGCCCGTGTATGACGCGCCCATCCTGTGCTCGGAGTGCCACAGCATCTTCTCGCTGTCCCCGCAGGAGGTGAACCGGCGCGTCTATGCGGCGGCGGCCATGGCCAACGAGCACCCGCGGCTGCACCTGCTGGCGGGCGCGGCGTACTTCCTGGCCCGCGACAACCCGGCGCTCTCCCAGGCGGAGCTGACGGCGGGGCTCAACGCCATCTCCACCGCGCTGGACGTCTACCCCTTCGACCCGGCGAAGGACGGCTCCGGCCCCCGGGTGCGGACGATGATTCGCATGCTCGCGCGGGCGGAGCCGCACCTGCCCACCACGACGGCGCCGGGCCGCGCGCTGCGGGCCCATGCGCGCGCGCTGCTGGCCAGCATGCACAATGGCCTGGACCTGAAGCGGGGGCTCGCCAACGCGCAGTCCTTCGTGGACCGCTACGGCGAGGCGGAGGCCTTCACCGAGGACACCTGGTCCCGCTTGCATGACCTGGCCCAGGGCAACGCCGCGTTGGCGGCGGCGGTGAACGGCGGGGGGATTGGCGCGGGCGTGGGCTTCCAGACCCACCACACCGCCTCGCAGATGCTCACCGCGAAGCCCCTGGGCCCCCTGGCGGCCTTCGTCCTGCCGCGCCTGGGGTCCGATGGACGTCTGTCGGTGACGCCGGAGGACGCGCGGGGCTTCGTCACGACCGCGTCCACCGTGGGGCTGTCCGCCGTGAAGCAGTACTCGGACATGCTCCATGACTTGAACACCGCCGAGCAGGCGTACCGCGCCTCCGTCGCGCTGAAGAAGCCCGCCCAGCAGGGGCAGTCCCTGGACAACGGCGGCGAGCCCGAGGCGGCGTCGGTGAGCGCGCTGGCCTCGCCGGAGGAGACGGCGCTCGCGGCGGCCATCGCGGCGGCGAAGACGCGCGGGACGTCGTTGAAGGAGACGCTCGGCGGCGTGAAGGAGGGCGTGTCGGTCGGCCTGGGGCTGGTGTCGGAAATCCTCAAGATTGACGGCCAGACGCAGCTCGCCGCGGACATCGTGCGGTTCAGCAAGGCGCTGGGCACCACCCTGGAGTCGGTGGCGAAGTACGCGGAGAGCTCCATCAAGGTCGCGGAGAAGGTCGCCGGCTTCCTCGACGCGGGCGTGAAGGGCTTCCAAATCATCAGCGCCGCCGTGTTCACCGGCCAGATTGTCGGCGCGGTCATCCAGCTCTTCTCCATCCTGCGCAAGCCGGCCGAGCCGCCCATCGAGCAGGTCATCCTCAAGGAGCTGCGCAACCTCCACCAGCTCGTCGTGGAGCTGCAGGGGCGGATGCTCAGCCGCTTCGACCGGGTGGACCGGAAGCTCAATGCCATCCACCGCGACATGCATTCCCGGTTCGCCCTGGTGGACTGGGAGCTGGGCCGGGTGAACCAGAACGTGACGGAGGTCCAGGAGTCGCTGTACGCGCTGCACGCGGGGCTGAACCGCGTGGACCAGAACATGTACGAGTACTTCGCCGACGCGAAGAACGACGCGTTCCAGCGGGCGGCGTGGAACTACCTGGGCTGGGACTCACGCCACCCCATGCCCATGCGCTACGAGGAGGAGTTCGTCCCCGCGGAGACGGAGTTCTCCATCTGGGGCGCGCTGCACGCGCATGACTCCACGGCGCTCGCGGGCATCGACGGGCGCGGCTCCAACCCGGACATCAGCCCCGCGGACGAGCTGTCCACGCACAAGCTCTCCTACAACATCAACTACCTGCGCGAGTTCCCCGTGCAGTTGGGGGCGGGGTTCTCCATGCTGGACAGCAGCCGCATCTCCAGCCCGAAGGACTGGATGGCGGGCGCGGAGGCCTACGCGCAGCTCTTCGAGGAGCAGCCCGCGCTCGGCGGGCAGATGGAGGCGACCCGCCACAACGACCTCGTCACCCAGGGCACGACGCTCGAAACGGCGCTGAAGAACATCGGCAAGCCGCTGTTCGCCGGGGTTCACACCCGCTACACGGCCGACTGGGCGTGGATGAAGACGCTCATCGAGCACGCGGAGGGCGAGTGGCGGACGGACCCCGGCCGGGGCATGTACGGCATCGACCTGTGGGGGCCTCCGGAGCAGGAGCCGGCGACGCACTTCCTGAAGCAGGGAGAGAAGCCCATTGTCCCCTGCGGTGGAGGCCAGTGGGGCGACTACAACGGCGACAACGCGGCGGATTACCTGGGCGTGGACCCGGGCCGCTGGAACCACGACGTGCTGCGCCCGCTGCTCATCGCGGCCAACATGGAGGTGGACGACGCCACCATCGACCTGTGCGGTGAGGGGAGCTGGCAGCTCTACTCGGAGGTCTTCACGGGCCTGGGCGGACTGTACGAGCGCACGTACCGGCTGGTGTCCACGGTGTACGTCCGCTACACCGCCTGGGACGCCGCGACCAGCTCGGTGAAGTCCGAGCGGGTGTTCGCGCACCGCTTCACCGGAGGCCATGAGTTCGTCGCCCTGGTGCGAGGCGCCGACCGGCCCACCTACAACCCGAACAACGCGCAGAACCCCCAGGAGTGGATGGCGAAGCGGTGGGACCATGTCTCGCAGCACATCGCGTCCTACGACTACGTCATGGCCAACGACCTCCGCGCCGCCGTCCGCGCCCGGATGGTGGACGTGTTGAAGTCCCAGCAGCGCCAGTTCTACGCCTCCATCGCGGCGCGGATGAACCAGGCCGGTGACGCGTTGCAGGTCCAGGCGAAGCGGATGACGGGCACGCGCCTGGTGTGGCAGGCCTACGCTGCGCTCGCGCTGCCGCTGTCCCTGGAGCACGACGAGCACCTGCGCGGCCTGCTGTACGGCGAGGACGCCGTGCTGTCGGGTTACGACACCCTGCAGGACGTGGAGGTCACGCCGGTGATGAACGACGTGATGGACATGTACGCGCTGTTCAGCACCGCCGCCGAGCTCCCGGCCTACAACATCCTCCAGGACCTGCACCCGGCGGTGACGTCGCGCGCCGACCGGCTCAAGCTCGCCATCGACGCGTCCATGGATGCTCAAGCCGAAGCAGGTGGCCCCGAGGCGAGCGCCTGGGTGGAGCCGACGCTGCTTCGCTTGCGGCTCAGCGTCCCGCAGTGACGCGCACGCGGTGAGCTGACGTGAGGTGGCGCGGGCCGCGGGGGACGTTCCTCCGCGGCCCGTGCCGTTGCTACCGCTTCGCCACCGGCGGGCACGCGACCTCGAGGAACGTCGTCGTCTTCCCGCTCAGCATGACCCACAGGCAGCGCAGCACGCAGCCCGTCCCGAACTCCCGGTAGATGAGCCCCAGGTTGGCGACCACCTCTCGTCCGGTGATGACCCCGCGCATTGGCACTTCCCCCTTCTTCAGCGTTCCGCCCGCCACCGACCCCGCCCGGCGCTGCCCGCCCGGACCCTTCTGCAAAGCAGCGGCCGTGCTCCGCTTGGACCTTCTGTCGGGCTTCGGACGTGCCAAGCAGGCCAAGCCTCGTGGAGGACGCCTGCCCTCCCTTCTTCTCGGCGGGTACGGCCCCCGGGTTGCTGGAGATTTTTCAGGGAGCCGCCTGGGCGGAGTGGACCTGTTCCGGAGGCTTGCCCGGTCGCGGACTTTGCGACACGCCGAGCCCGGTGGCGCCTGGCGCGCGGCGCCTGAATCTTCAGGGTGTGAAGGTGAGTCTTCGGGTGGAAGGGAAGGAGGGATGGAGATGAGGTCGTCACAGCTTTCGAGGACAGCAGTGCCGCTGCTCCCTCCAGGGCTCGCCCGAGGGCAGCGGGGCGTGTCGCGCCTGGTGGTGGGGACGGATTTCTCGCTGCGCTCCGAGTTCGCGCTGGCGCGCGCGCTGCGCCTCCCGCTGGCGCACGGGAGCGTCTTCTGCGTGCTGCACGTGGCCCCCGCCCTGGACGGGCAGCAGGGGCCCGGTGGGACGCTGTCGGGGGAGCGCTGCCTGCGCAAGGCGGTGACCGCCGTGTGCAGGCGGCTGCGCAACCGCGTGGACATCGACGTGCGCGAGGAGCTGGGGCGGGGAGCCCCGGTAGAGGTGGCGTCCGAGGTGGCGCGGACGTCGGGCGCGGAGCTGGTGGTGCTGGGGCGTCCGCACGTGACGTACCCGGCGCGTGCGCTGGCCGAGGATTCGACGGTGCGGCACATGGTGCGCTGGCTGGGCGTCTCCGTGCTGGTGGTGGTGCCGCACCCGGGCCGGCCCTACGGCAGGCCGCTGGTGGCGGTGGACTTCTCGCGCGAGTCGCGCAGGGCGCTGGAGCTGACCTTGCGCCTGTGCCCGGCGCCCGCGCTGGTGGACGTGCTGCACGTGGTGGACACGGAAGCGCAGGAGGCGGAGCTGCGCCGCGCCCACGCGCCGGCCGAGCGGTGGCTGCTGCTGCGGCAGGAGCGGGAGCATCAGGCGCGAGTGGCGCTTGGCCGCTTCCTCGCGCCCTACCGGGAGGCGGGCCGCGAGCTGGAGGTGCGGGTGCGCTGCGGTGAGCCGGCCGAGGAGGGCATCCTGGCGGAGGCGCTGGAGCGGGGCTCGGACCTGCTGGCGCTGGCCATGTCCGCCCAGGAGGCGCGTACGCCGCTGACGGAGCAGGTGCTGGCGCGCGCGAGCTGCGACGTGTTGGTGTCGCGTCACCTTCCGTCCGCATCCTGAAGCAGGCGGGCGCGCTCCGCGTTATGAACGCGGACCGTGTCTCCTCGTCCTACAACAGCCCCCGCCGCCCCGGTGTCGCTCAAGGCCCGCTTCCAGAACGCGGGCAGTCTCTTCAAGCAGCTGCCGGGGACCTTCCGGCTCTTCTGGCAGGCCAGCCCGCGCGGCGCGGTGGTGCTGGGCGCGTTGACGCTGGTGGCGGCGCTGCTGCCGGCGGCCATCGCCTGGGTGGGCAAGCTCATCGTGGACTCGGTGGTGGCGGCGGCGCAGGGCTCGGTGGAGGCCCGCTCACGGGTGTACGGGCTGGTGGGGTTGGAGTTCGGGTTGATGTTGGGCTCGGCGGTGGTGGAGCGTGGGCTGACGCTGACGCGCGAGCTGCTTCGCGCCAACCTGGGGAACCTGCTCAACGAGCGCATCCTCCAGAAGGCGCTGGCGTTGGAGCTGCAGCACTTCGAGGACTCGGCCACCTACGACAAGATGCAGAACGCGCGGCGCGAGGCGAACAGCCGGCCGCTGTCGCTGGTGACGCAGGCGTTCTCCATTGTCCGCAACGCCATCACCCTGGGCACCTTCGCCGCGTTGTTGGTGACGCTGTCGCCGTGGAGCGTGGTGGTGCTGGTGGCCGCGTCGGTGCCGGCCTTCATCGCCGAGGCGCGGCTGGCCATGGCGGGCTTCCGGCTCTATTCGTGGCGCGCGCCCGAGGGCCGCAAGCTGAACTACCTGGAGTGGATTCTCACGCGGGACAGCCACGTGAAGGAGGTGAAGCTCTTCGGGTTGGGGCCGCTGGTGTTGGGGCGCTACCGCACGCTCTTCCAGAAGTTCTTCGCGGAGGACCGGGCGCTGGCCTTCCGGCGGATGGCCTGGGGCCTGGGGCTGGGCGTCTTCTCACTGGGGGCCTTCTACGGCTGCTACCTGCTGGTGGCGGGCCGCGCGGCGAGCGGGGCCATCAGCGTGGGCGACATGGTGCTGTACCTGAGCGTGTTCCGTCAGGGGCAGGCGGCGTTCCAGGGCATCCTGACCAGCGTGGGCTCCATGTACGAGGACGCGCTCTTCATGAGCAACCTGTTCGCGTACCTGGACATCCCCACGGGCGGCGAGGCGACGCGGGTGCTGCCGCCCCTGTCGCCGCCGCGAGGACAGGACAGCGCCATCGAGTTGCGTGACGTGTCCTTCCGCTATCCGGGGAAGGATGCGTGGGCGCTGAGGAACGTGTCGCTGACGCTGAAGCCGGGACAGAAGCTGGCGCTGGTGGGAGAGAACGGGGCGGGGAAGAGCACGTTGGTGAAGCTGCTCCTGCGCCTGTACGAGCCGGTGGACGGCGACATCTTCTATGGCGGCGTCAACCTGAAGGACATGGACGTGGAGGACCTGCGCAGCCGCTTCGGGGCGGTGTTCCAGGACTTCGTGCGCTACCAGTTCAACGTGGCGGAGAACATTGGCCTGGGGCATGTGCCGGCGCTGGAGGACCGGAGCCGCATCGAGAAGGCGGCCGAGGAGGGCGGGGCCAGTGGGGTGATTACGGCGCTGCCGCAGCAGTTCGACACGATGCTGGGCGGCTGGTTCGAGAAGGGACAGGAGCTGTCGGCGGGGCAGTGGCAGAAGCTGGCGGTGGCGCGGGCCTTCATGCGCGACGACGCGGAGGTGCTGATTCTGGACGAGCCCACGGCCAGCATCGACGCGGAGGCGGAGCACGCGCTGTTCGAGCGCTTCCAGGCGCTGGCGGCGGACCGCATCGCGATTGTGATTTCGCACCGCTTCTCCACGGTGCGCATGGCGGACCAGATTGCCGTGCTCCACAACGGGCAGGTGGACGAGCTGGGAAGCCACGACGAGCTGATGGCGAAGGACGGCCGCTACGCGCACTTGTTCCGGCTGCAGGCGCGCGGGTATCGGGACTGAGCAGGCGACAGCGGTCATGCCACGGCTTGGCGCGTGAGAATTCTCGGACCGTGAAGGTCCCCGCGGCCCGTGAATTTCGCGCGCGCATGTCACTGACCCATGGCAGGTTCTCTCGCCATGTCGCGTGCTCAGGCTCCGAAGAAGGTTGATGTCGCTGCGTTGATGAAGAAGGCGGACACGCTGCTGGACGAGGTGCCGCCGCAGCTGGACCGGGCGATTCCGTTGCTGCGCGAAGTCGTGGCGACGGAGCCCGGGCATCTGCTGGGACTCCACTCCCTGAGCTGGTGTCTGGACCCGACGCGCCGCCTGGAGCCGCACCGCTGGGAGCGGGAGCTGAAGGCCGAGCACTGGCGGCTTCGCGACCGCATCCTCGAGCTGACGCGAGGCACGAAGCCCGGCGGCGCGCTGACGCTCGCGCATCGCGCGCGCTCGCTGGCCCTGAGTCAGTGGGCGGAGGACCTGGTGCGGCGCAAGCCGACCGTGGCGCAGCTCGACGAGGTGGAGGCCGCGCTGGATGAGGCCGACAGCATGCGGCCACTCCCGGACCATCAACGTGGCCGTCGTGGACTTGAAGCCTGGCGTGCGCTGACGCAAGGCAAGAAGGAGCAGGGCTACCGCGAGCTGCTCGCCAAGGTGGAGGAGGTCCCCGGCATGTGCGCCCAGGGCGTGACGGGGGACGACGACCCGCTCAACTTCCAGGGCCTGGAGGGCGCATTCTCCGATGAGGGCTTCCACGCGTGGCTGCGGAAGCAGAAGCCCGCGGCGCGCCCCAAGGGAAAGCAGGCCAAGGACCTGGATGCCGGGCTCCTGCTCGCGGCGGGGTTGGACGCGAAGCCGTTCTTCGGTCCCGGCTTCGAAGGAAACAGCCGCACGGGCCGGGTGCTGGCCCTGGTCGCGCTGGGGGCGGACGTGGAGGTGAAGGACTCCAGCAAGCACAGCGTGCTCCACCTGGCCGCGATGGTGGATGACGCGGCGCTGGTGAAGGAGCTGCTCCGCCTGGGCGTCGCCGCCGATGTCGTCGATTCGAAGAAGTCCACGCCGCTGCACGTCGCGGCCGAGTATGGCGGCGTGTCCTGCATCGCCCCGCTGGCGAAGGGGGGCGTGCCCGTGGATGCGCTCGATGCGTCAGGGCGGACGGCGCTCTTCGAAGCGCGTCAGGCCGACGTGGCTCAGGCGCTCATCGAGGCGGGAGCGAACCCCAACGCGGGCAAGGGCTGGACGCCGCTGCATCAGCACGCACGCTTCAAGGAGCGAGGCCCCGTCATCGAGGTCCTGCTCAAGGCGGGGGCGGAGGTCTCGCTGAAGAATGGCAGCGGCCAGACGCCCGTGCAGGAGGCGCTGGAGCACCAGAACGCGTCCCTCGCCCAGCTCATGGGGGCCAAGGCTTCCCCGGGCAAGGCCGGCGCGTTGGACGTGCAGCCGCTGCTGGAGGCGCTGAAGCGTCAGCGCAAGGCGCTGCTCAAGGCCTGGTACTTCGAGGACAAGGACGTGGACGGCGTCGACCAGGTCCTGCAGGGGCTCGCGCTGCAAGGTGCCACGTCCTGGGACCAGCTCGCGGCCTCGCTCCAGGGCGGGCTCCCGTGGACGGCCATGGCGGTGGTGCAGCTCGCGCGGGACGTGCTTCCGGCCGAGGAGAAGACGCCTCGCCTGTCCAAGCTGCCGCGCTTCGTGCGAGGGGACCTCGTGGTGAAGGGCGACGTGCACGTCGATGGGCCGCTGCTCGTGACGGGAGACCTCACGGTGGAAGGCGTGGTGCGCAACGCGGGGATGGAAGGGATGCTCGTGGTGGGCGGCACGCTGCGCGCCACCGGTGTGGACACGGACGGCGAGGTCGTCGTGGGCAAGGACCTGGAGGCGCGGGTGGTGTGGGGCCACGGCAACGACGCCTCGCTCCGGGTCGGCGGCGTGCTGAAGGCGGACGTGGTCATCGCGGACGACCACGACATCCAGGCCAAGGTGAAGGCGAAGCACCACTACGAGAACGGCGAGTTCGACGCCTCGGACGCGGCGCTCAAGAAGCTCTTTGTCGCCAAGGCCTTCGCCAGGTCGGAGCTGGACCGGGACAAGCTGTTCAATGTGCTGCGCAAGGACGGGGCCGTGCAGGTGTAGGCGGGCTCCCTCAGGCCCTGGGCAGGTGGTCCCGCACCACGCCGAGCCAGTACTCCTTGCCGTAGTACTGGCTCATCTTCCCGATGAGCTTGCCCTCACGGAACAGCAGGAACGTGGGGATGCCGAAGAGTCCGAAGCGCCTGGCCAGGTCCTCGTACTGGTACGCGTTCACCTTGACGACGCGCATGGGTGCGCCATCCAGCTCCGCCAGCAGCGCGGGCTCGGCCGCCGCGTAGATGTCGCAGTTCGGGCAGCCGTCACCCCAGAAGTCCACGACGACCAGCTCGCCCTTGGGTTCCAGGACCAGCTGGTCGAAGTTCTCCGCCGTCCCCTCGTAGCTCACGGGATGTGCCATGGCCTCCTGCCTAACGGGCTCAAGCGTCGTGTTCAATCCGCTCACGGGGCTCGCGGCTCGAAGTCCTCGCCGGCGCCGCCGCCCCGGCGCTCGTACACCGTGCCAGCGGGCAGTGGGCCGTACCAGACGGCATCCTCGGGGCTGTGGAGCAGCGGACGCGCCCCGCTCGTTGCGTTGAACACCCCCACCTCGCCCCCCTCCGAAGGCAGGATGAACGGGAGATGCCGCGGTCCTCGGGCCACGTCGCCGCTCGCTTCCAACCGGAGGGCCGCGCCGGGCTCCAGGACGCCGGCTGGAAGTCGGTAGCGCACCGGTGCGCGCAAGTCCGAGGTGACCTCGTATGCCTCCAAGCGCAGTGGGGCGGTGCCGCGGTTATGAAGCTCCACGAAGCCCGCGCTCCCCGAGGCGACCGCGCGGATGACCAGCGGGCCTGCTCCGTGTGCGCGCAGGGCGCTCAGGGTTTCGAGCAACCACGCGCGCCGTCCACGCACGTAGTCTCGGAGGACCTCCCGTGCGCGACGCGCGTGTGCTCCGGAGACGGACGGGTCTTCGCGCAGCTCGGGCTCCACGACCTTCCACAGCTCATCGAGGTGCGCCAGGGCCTGCTCCTCGGAGAAGGGGCCCGCGAGCGCGGCCTCCAGTTTCTCCAGCACGCGTGCTCGGAGCGCGGGACGGTCCCACACGCGCGTGGCCAGCACGCTCCAGGTGGGCCGCTGTTCCGGCCGGGTCCGCACCCGCTGGTCGAACACGTCCTGCACCGCGGCGTCATACAGCGTGAAGGCTTGCGGCGAGGCGTCGACGGGGAGCGGCGTCTCGGCGCTCTTCGTGCGCCAGTAGAGCATCCGTGCGTTGTTCAAGTCCCACGGCACGTACGTCCACCGGTCCGTCTGGGGCTCGTGAATCCAGAAGCTGCCCGAGTCTTCGACGAGGCTGTTGGAGATGAGCGCATCCGCCACCAGGTTGCCGAGGTACGCCTCCACATCCACATGCCGCTCCAGCATGGCGTCGAAGGTGGCGTCGTCACCCCGGTTCACCCATGACAGGAGCGTGTCGAGCGCCTCGCGGTCCGGTGCGTCGTTGGGGATGCGCTTCTCGAAGTCGCCCTGGTGGGGGCCGGGCTCCAGCGTCAGCTCACAGTTGCGATGGCCACAGCGGTAGATGGCCGCGCCACGCTCGTGCCCGTGGTGCCTCAGCCAGTCCTTTCCGACGTGCTCCATGTCCAGGTAGAGCCCCTGGTGTTCGCCATTCACGCTCACGCGGGCGTAGCGCGCGCTGGGCACGGGCAGCCCCATCGCGGTGTACAAGTCCACCGCGAACTTCTCCGTCAGCTTCCCGCCGTCGAAC
Organism: Myxococcus sp. AM010; assembly: GCF_013372585.1. NCBI lineage: Bacteria > Pseudomonadati > Myxococcota > Myxococcia > Myxococcales > Myxococcaceae > Myxococcus > Myxococcus sp. AM010. The sequence goes on along the minus strand of NZ_JABXEO010000005.1, from coordinate 156,680 downwards.
CAGCTCGCGAGCAAATGGAAGTGGTCGCGGTCCTCCAGCGCCTGACCGGAGTCCAGTTCGATTTTGTAGCTCTTCTGCGGCAGCTCCCGCGTGCTGGCGCCTCGGAAGCGAAGCTGCCCCGTCGCGCGCACGCCTCCCAGGGTCACCGCGCAGGGCACGGTGTCGTCCGACGACGGGTCCGCCTCCAGCTTCGCGAGGTCTTCCGGCGCCACGTCCAGGGCGAAGGTGGGGACGTCCTGCTGAACCTGGGGATATGCGCCCCGAGGTGTCGAAGGGGCTCCATCCTGGAGCGGAGTCTCCCGTCGTGGCCCACCGCCTGGACCACAGGCGGCCAGTCCGACCCAACATGCCACCCACCATCCCGCTCCGCGTCCCATTCGTCGTCCTCCCAGCCTGCTACGTCTCGGGAGCCGCCAGCGCGGTGCTCCCGGCACGGTCTGGCGGAGGCTAAGCACGGTCGGAAATTCCGCTCGCGTGGCCGGGCGACGCACCCCATTGCGCGCTCTGGCCGGGCCCTGGGCGGCCAGGCGAGTGGGTTGTTGCCGCGATGGGACGCTCTCCTCGGCGGAGGATGGATCAGCGGAACGCCTGGACCGTCCCGAAGCGCGGGCGGCTGGAGCAGGCTCCAGGGGCATCACCTTCGCGCGTGCGCCCTGTTTTTCCGGAGGAGGGGATGGGTTGGACCGTGGGGGCGGGTTTTCAAGGTATGCCTGCGCGCGGTGGTGGCCGCCATGTCAGCCGGAGCGAACTGGATCAGCTCTGGCGCGGTGTCATCAAAAGCCAAAGCCCGCACTGCGCAGGAGCGCTCAGCCGCCGTAAGGTTGTGCGACTGGATGTCGTGGAGGGGTCATGCACGAGTGGTTGGAGGCACTTCGCAAGTCGGTAAAGGCATCGTCAGCTGGCGTCTCTCCGGAGGAGATTCGCCGGGCCGAAACGGAGTGCGGCGTTCCATTCCCCGACGAGCTCACCGACCTGTATCAGGCGTTCAATGGAGGCGAGCTCAACGGTGAGGTGCTCCTCTTCCGGCTGCACGGCGCGGAGGCAGACCCGAGCGTCATGGAGAAGACCCGCCTCAAGCTGGAAGGGCTTCCCGCGGCGGGGCTATGGCGCATCGGCTTGAAGGGGCAGCACCGGCACCTCTTCGCCTCGCGCAAGTCGGCCATGGTGGAGCAGGGCGACGGTGGCGGTCCGTTGCCGGCCTGGGTCGAGGCACTGGAGGGCGACGACTGGCTCTATGGCACCTGGGAGGGCGAGAAGCGGCAGATGCGGCTGTACCGCTCGCTGAAGGACATGCTCGACGTGCTCGTGCCCCCCGCGGAGGTGGAGAGCTTCGGTGAGCGCACCTTTGCCCGGGCGATGAATGCCGTCCTCCAGGGAGCGCTGTCCGGCGTCCAGGTCGACGAGGAGGAGGAAGCGGCGGAGGCCGGCGAGGCCCCCCCCGGTGCGGCGGCCGAGGCTGAAGCGGTCGACGAGGAGGAGCAGCTCGAGAAGGCGGAGCTGGCCGATGAAGAGGCCGCCGAGGCGGAAGAGACGGAGGTTCGCGAACTCGCGTACGAGTACGACGACGTCCGCTCGTCTTCCCGGCACGAGGACGGAGCCGGCCCGAAAAAGGCGCGCGCGCAGGCCCAGCAGATACCGCTCGCCATCGGCGGAGCTGGCGTGCTGTTCCCGAAGAGCGCGTCGAGCAAGGTGCAGGGGGTGAAGAAGGCCGCCGGGGAGCCGGCTTCCGCGAAGACGCGCCCCTCGAAGAAGGCCGCGACGGGAGTGGCCTCGGCGGACCTCCCTGCTGGAACGGGTGAGGCCGCTGCGGGACCGGAGGCTGCGCCCAAGAAGGTCGCGACGAAGAAGTCCGGTACGGCGAAGGCAGCCCAGCAGGCCGCAACGAAGAAGCCGGCCACCTCGAAGTCGGCGACGAAGGCCCCTGTGCAGAAGGGCGCGGCGAAGAAGTCCGCTACCTCGAAGGTCCCTGCCCAGAAGGTCGCAGCGAAGAAGACCGCTACCTCGAAGGCCGCGAAGAAGACCGCTGTGCAGAAGGGCGCGGCGAAGAAGGCCGTCACCGCAAAGGCTCCTGTCCAGAAGGGCGCGGCGAAGAAGGGCCCCGCTCAAAAGGGCGGTGCGAAGCGGGCTGGTGCCCCGACGGGCGCAGCCAAGAAGGCGGCTGCTCAGAAGGGCGCAGCCAAGAAGGCGGCTGCTCACAAGAGCGCGGCCAAGAAGTCCTCCGTGAAGAAGGCCGCTGCTCAGAGGGCCGGGGCGAAGAAGCCCCCCGCCTCGAAGAAGCCCCCCGCCTCGAAGAAGGGCTCAGCCAGGAAGCAAGCGGCGAAGAAGTCCGCTCGCGGCCGGTAGTCACGGGCTCGGAGGCAAGGCGCGCTTGAGCGCCTTGCCTCGACGTCGCCTCACCGCACGTCTTATCCCTGCGGCAGCTTGTCGAAGTCGATGGGGCGGATGCGGTAGCCCGGCTGCGCCGTCAGCTCCAGCGGCTCCTCCTCCTCGTCACCCCGGCGGAACTCATGAATCTCGTCCGGGAGGATGTCGCGGAACTCCGGCTCCTCCTCCAGCGGTGGGGTCGCCGCCAGGTCCTGGTCGGAGATGTTGATTTCATCCTCACCGGTGTCCGGGTTCATGTGACGCCGAGAGGTGGACTCGCCCACGTCGTCTGACCCCAGCTTCTTGAATCGCATGGCCTCTCCTCGGAAAGCGCGGTGAGTCGGCTGCCCTCGTCTCAAGAATGAGAACCCGCGGGGGCCGCGGCAATTCTCGCCGCCCGCCCGCCTGCCATGCCTGCCCGTGCCTCAGCGCTCCGGGAGCACGGTGCGGCCGGAGGGGTAGGCGGGCTCCACCTCCAGCATCACCATGGCCAGGGCCAGCACGCGCGACAGCGTCTCACGCACCTGGTAGCGCCACGGCGTCGACCGTCCTTCGTCCGCGGCCACGCCCCACGCGTCGATGCCCACCGAGTTGGCGATGAACAGCGCCCGCGTCAGGTGGAAGCGCTGGGTGACGAGCACCGCTCGCTTCGCGCCGAACACCGTGGCGGCCCGCAGGCAGCTGTCATAGGTGGACAGCCCCGCTTCGTCGCCCTGGACCGCGCTCTCGGGGACGCCGTGCTCCACCAGGTAGCGCCGCATGGCGCGCGTCTCATGGTGGAAGGGCTTCGTCTGGTCCCCGCTGACGAGCACCGTCCGCACCTTGCCCTGCTGCCACAGCGCGACGGCCGCATCCAGCCGCTGGGCGAGCACGGGAGAGGGCACCGCGCCCCGCGCCAGGCCCGCTCCGAACACCAGCGCCACGGGGGCCTGGGGCGCCTGCTCCAGGGGGACGATGCGGTCCTCGTAGCTGACCCGGACGAGATGGGAGAGGGCGAGCAGCCCCAGCCCACCCGCGGCCAGGACCGCGAGGCCTCTACGCAACCACACCCGTCTCGCACCGCCTGGCTTCATGGACCCCACGAACACCGGTAGAGGGGCCATTGTGTTCCGGGCGCCCTTCACCGGAAAGCCCAGAGCGACGCCCTTGTCTCAGGGGGACATGCCCGCCTGGGCACCTGCCGGCTTGGGCGCGTACCGCTCGATGGCCTCCAGCAACTGCCGGGGCTCCACGGGTTTCTTCAGGAATGCCGCCACGTTGTACGTGGACGCGTAGACGGCCCGGTCGCGCGGATTCATCGCCGCCATGCCCGCGGACAGGATGATGACCGGCACCTGGGCCAGGGCTTCACTCGCCTTGCGGGTCGTCAACACCCGGTGGCCGTCCAAGATGGGCAGGGCCATGTCCAGCACCATGAGGGCGGGGCGGGGAGGTTGGGCCAGCTGCTCCAGGGCCTCCCGGCCGTTGCGCGCCACCCGCACCGTGTGGCCGTGCATCTCCAGGTAGTCCTGCAGGGCCTCACAGATGTCGACGTCGTCTTCGACGATGAGCAGCGGACCGGATGACGTTTGAGCCACCATGCCCGCAAGGTAAGTCCGTGTACGACTGCGGGGAGGGGCTGTCAGGGAGGCTCGGCCGCCTGCCGTGTCCGGTGGGGCGGGCGATCGTCTGCCCGGCGGCGGCAGGCATCCGTTGACCGGCTCCCGCCCCGCCTATATAGGGGGCCCCGTCTTACCCTGCCCCGCCTTCCTTCTGGACAAAGCGGGTCGAACGCCCCACAGGAGCTCCCCGGTCCATGGCGTCCCTTCGCGACATTCGCAAGCGCATCCGCTCGGTGAAGAACACGCGTCAAATCACCAAGGCGATGAAGATGGTCTCCGCCGCGAAGCTCCGCAAGGCGCAGGACGGCATCCTGGCGGCGCGTCCCTACGCGACGATGCTGGACCAGATCATCGCGGACCTGTCCGCCCGCGCCGGGGCCGAGAGCCTCAGCCACCCGCTGCTCACGGCCCGCCCGGTGAAGCGCGTGGAGCTGGTGCTCCTCACGTCGGACCGTGGCCTCGCCGGTGGCTTCAACTCCAACGTCATCCGCCGCGCCAACCGGTTCCTCTACGAGAACACGAACCTGGAGAGCATCCGCCTCTCCACCGTGGGTCGGAAGGGCAACGACTTCTTCCGCAACCGCGGCCAGAACATCCGCAAGGACTTCGGCGGCCTGTACCAGCGCCTGAACTACCGCGCCGCCGCGGACGTGGCCGAGGAGCTGGTGGCCAGCTACATCAACGGCGAGGTGGACGCGGTCCACATCGTCTACAACGAGTTCGTCTCCGCCATCGCCCAGACGGTGAAGGTCGCTCAGTTGCTGCCGCTGCAGACGCTGGGCACGCCGGGCCAGGCCCCGACGGAGGGCTCCACCGCGCTGGTGGACTTCAAGTACGAGCCGGACCGCCAGGCCGTGCTGGACCGCCTGGTGCCCCAGGCCGTCAACATCAAGCTCTACCGCGCCCTGCTGGAGAGCGTGGCCAGTGAGCATGGCGCCCGCATGAGCGCCATGGAGAACGCCACCTCCAACGCGACCGACATGATTGGCAGCCTGACGCTCACCTACAACCGCACGCGTCAGGCGGTCATCACCAAGGAGCTGATGGAGATCGTCTCCGGCGCCGAGGCCCTGAAGTAGGGCCTTCACAAAGCCGCGCCCCTGGGCCCGCCCCGTCTATCGGGGTGGGCCCTTCGCGTTTAAGCCCCTGGCCGAGCGCGCGAGTCCGCGCTCGAGGAGGGGGTACATGCGTCAGCGGCTGTGGTGGTTCCTGGGGCTGGTGTGCTGCGTCACGGGGTGTGGCTTTGAAACCGTCTCCAGCGGGTATGGAGGCATCGGCTTCGACTCGTTCGGCAGCGGCACGCAGCGTGAGCCGTATGGCGAAGGGTTCCACCTCCTGCGGCCGGGCAAGTCGCTCATCGTCTACGACTTGCGCGTGCAGGAGATGAAGGACGGGCTGAGCGTCCTGTCCAACAACGGCCTGGACCTCAAGGTGGACGCCAGCGTGCGCTACCGGGTGGACCCCGCGAAGCTCTTCGAGCTGCACACCCAGACGGGGCCCAAGTACGCCGACATCCTGATCGCCCCGGTGGTCCGCTCGGAGGCGCGCAAGGTGTTCGGCCGCTACGCGCCGGAGGAGATCTACTCCTCGAAGCGCGAGCAGATTGAGCAGGAGATTTTCGAGGAGGTGATGCGCTCGCTCGAAGGCAAGCACGTGGTGGTGGAGGCCATCCTGGTGCGGGACGTGACGCTGCCCTCGGCCATCCGCGACGCCATCGCCGACAAGCTGGCGGAGGAGCAGCGCAGCCAGAAGATGCGCTTCACCCTGGACAAGGAGCGCCAGGAGGCGGAGCGCAAGCAGATCGAAGCGGAGGGCATCGCCCGGTACCAGGACATCGTCCGCAAGGGGCTCACCGAGGAGTACCTGCGCTTCAAGGGCATCGAGGCCACGGAGCGGATTGCCCAGAGCCAGAACGCCAAGGTCGTCCTGGTCGGCAGCCCGAACAGCGGGCTGCCCCTGGTGTACCAGCCGGATGGGCGGTAAGGGGTGGCGCGCGGCATGTGGCTTGCGCTAAGCCGGACTTACAGCCAGTTGCCCGGGAGGCTTGACCCCCGGGGGGGGCCCCGGTAAAGGGGGCCCGCCCTCACAGCCGGGCCGAAATTTCAAGGGTGGCGGCGCCCGTCCGCTCCCCGTGCGAGGCAGACGATTCCATGAGCGCTCAAGTTCCGACGGCAGGCAGAATCATCCAGGTCCTCGGCCCCGTGGTCGACGTCGAGTTCCCGCCCGGCGGTCTCCCCGAGGTCTACACGGCCCTCAAGGTCACCAACGCGAACCTGAGCGCCGACGCGGACAACCTCACCCTTGAGGTCGCGCAGCACCTGGGCGAGAACACCGTCCGCACCATCGCCATGGACTCCACGGAGGGCCTGGCGCGCGGCGTGGCCGTGAGGAACACGGGCGCCCCCATCCAGGTGCCGGTGGGCAAGGCCACCCTGGGCCGCATCCTGAACGTCACCGGCGACCCGGTGGACGAGATGGGCCCCGTGAAGGCGCAGGAGTACTGGTCCATCCACCGCGCGCCTCCGCCCTTCACGGAGCAGGACGTGCGCGTGCAGATGTTCGAGACGGGCATCAAGGTCATCGACCTGCTCGCCCCGTACACCCGCGGCGGCAAGATTGGCCTCTTCGGCGGCGCCGGCGTGGGCAAGACGGTGCTCCTGCAGGAGCTCATCCGCAACGTGGCCGTGGAGCGCGGCGGCTTCTCGGTGTTCGCCGGCGTCGGTGAGCGCACCCGCGAGGGCAACGACCTCTACCACGAGATGCAGGACACGAAGGTCATCCAGACGGACAACCTGGAGGCCAGCCAGGCCGTGCTGGTGTACGGCCAGATGAACGAGCCGCCCGGCGCCCGCGCCCGCGTGGCCCTGTCCGCGCTGACCATGGCCGAGTACTTCCGCGACGTGGAGGGCCGCGACGTGCTCCTCTTCGTGGACAACATCTTCCGCTTCACCCAGGCCGGCTCGGAAGTGTCCGCCCTCCTGGGCCGCATCCCCAGCGCCGTGGGTTACCAGCCCACGCTGGCCACGGAGATGGGCAGTCTGCAGGAGCGCATCACCTCCACCACGAAGGGCTCCATCACCTCCGTGCAGGCCATCTACGTCCCCGCCGACGACCTCACGGACCCGGCGCCCGCGACGGCCTTCGCCCACCTCGACGCGACGACGGTGCTCAACCGCTCCATCGCCGAGCTGGCCATCTTCCCCGCCGTGGACCCGCTGGACTCCACCAGCCGCATCCTGGACCCGGCCGTCATCGGCGCGGAGCACTACGGCGTGGCCCGCAAGGTCCAGGGCATCCTCCAGCGGTACAAGGAGCTGCAGGACATCATCGCCATCCTCGGCATGGACGAGCTCTCCGAGGACGACAAGCAGGTGGTGGCCCGCGCCCGGAAGATCCAGAAGTTCCTGTCGCAGCCCTTCTTCGTGGCCAAGGTCTTCACGGGCAAGGACGGCCGCTACGTGAAGCTCCAGGACACCATCCAGGGCTTCAAGGAGATCGCCGAGGGCAAGCACGACGAAATTCCCGAGGGCGCCTTCTACATGACGGGCAGCATCGACGAGGTGGTCGAGAACGCCCGGAAGATGGTGTGAGCTAAGCTGGACGCTTCTCCTCCCGCTGAGGTCACCATGCGCAGTGCAGCGCTCGCCCTGGTCCTGATGTGCCTGTCCTCCTCCGCCCTGGCGGAGGAGCGCAGGGGACGGGCCCGGGTGAGCGCCAACGGGCTCTACAGCGTCCGCATGGTGGAGGCGGCGCAGGACCAGTGCCGGCTGGAGGTGACGCAGGAGAGCGGCCCCGTCTGGACGCTGAACGAGTGTCTGGGCACGGTGGACGACCTCTACTTCGTCTCCAACGACGGCGAGCGCGTCTGGGTGGTGTGGCCGCTGGTGGAGAAGGGCAAGGCCGTGGCGGCGCCGCGGCCGAAGAAGAAGTCGAAGGCGAAGAAGCCCAAGGGGCCTCCCGCCTGGGCGCGCGTGGTGGTGGCGGCGCAGTACGGGCGGGATGGCCAGCGGCTTCAGGAGAAGCGGCTGACCGAGTGGCTCACGACGCGGCAGCTCTCCGAGGTGCGCCAGCTCACCCACCACTTCAAGTGGCTGGAGGGCACGCTCGGCATCCCCGGCAAGGGGCCCCGGCTGACGGACGCCGGGGTGGTGGAGTTGGAGCCGGTGGGTGGAACCACCCGCCAGCTCACGTTCTGATTCGGTTGTGCGAGGAGCCTCATGGCCAAGCTGACTGTGGAGATTGTCACCCCCGAGAAGCGCATCCTGTCGGTGCAGGCCGACGAGGCGATTGTTCCTGGCGGCCGGGGCCTGTTCGGCGTGCGCCCGGGGCACACCCCGTTCCTGTCGCTGATGGAGCCGGGCGCGCTGACGCTGATTGAGGGTGGCCGGCGCGAGTCCTACTTCGTCGCGGGCGGCTTCGTGGAGGTGGGCAACGACAAGGTGCTGGTGCTCGCCGACGCGGCCGAGCCCGTCACGGGCATCGACGTGGACGGCGCCCGCCGCCGCATGACCGAGGCGCAGGAGCGCATGAAGGGCATGTCCTCCGAGGACGCGCGCTTCGAGCTGGAGCAGGCCACGGTGCGCCGTGAGGCCGCCCGTATCGGCGCCGCCAACACCGCGCGCGCGTAGGCTGCTCCCGCGGTTCACCGTCCAGGAGCGCCCCGCGCTCCTGGCGGCTCTGGCGTGACACCCGGGCTCCCCTCGCGCGGAGCCGGTGTCCGCTGCTGTCTTCCGTGACGGTGCCCCGCTGGGGTGGCGCCTCCGGAGCAGGCCCCCGTCAGCGGCGGTCCTCGGTCGCAGTAGCTCCACTGACAGTGATGCTTCCATTTGACGGTGCGGGTTTTAAGGTGCATTTAGGATGCATCTTAACGCCCATGCCGGGCGAGAGGAGCGACACCATGAGCGTTGCGGCGGAGAAGAGTGTCTACGAGCAGCTGGGGGGAGAGCCGGCGATGGCGGCGGCGGTGGAGGTCTTCTACCGGAAGGTGCTGGCGGACGAGCACATCAGCCACTTCTTCGAGGACGTGGACATGGAGCGCCAGGCCGCCAAGCAGAAGGCGTTCCTGACGATGGTGACGGGCGGGCCGGTCCACTACTCGGGCAGGGACATGCGCGCGGGCCACGCGCCCCTGGTGAAGCGGGGGCTGAACGACTCGCACTTCGACGCGGTGGCGGGCCACCTGAAGGCGACGCTGGAGGAGCTGGGCGTGGCCGCGCCGCTGGTGGCGAAGGTGCTGGCCATCGCGGAGAGCGCCCGCGCGGACGTCCTGGGCCGCTGACCGGAGGAGCACGCCATGGCCAAGGTAAAGCACGAGTCCAACTGGTATCCGCTGGAGTCAGGAGAGAGTGTGCTGGACGCGCTGCTGCGCCAGGGCGTGTCCATTCCGAATGCGTGCCGCGCGGGGGCCTGCCAGTCCTGCCTGATGCGGGCCGTGGCGGGGACGGTTCCAGAGGCCGCGCAGGTGGGGCTGAAGGACACGCTCCGGACACAGGGCTACTTCCTCGCCTGTGCCTGCCGGCCTCCGGAGGGCACGCTGCTGGAAGTCACAGGCGCGGAGGCGCTGCGCCTCCCCGCGCGCATCCAGGCGCTGTCGTGGCTGTCCACCAGCGTCCTTCGCGTGCGGCTGGTGACGGAAAGCCCGCTGGCGTACCACGCGGGGCAATACCTCTCCCTGATGCGCGAGGACGGGCTGACACGCAGCTATTCGCTGGCCAGCCTGCCGCATGAAGACACCCTGGAGCTGCATGTGCGGCTCCAGCCCGGCGGGGCGATGAGCGGCTGGCTGGCGCGTGACGCACGGCCGGGAGACAGGCTCCAGGTGCAGGGCCCGGCGGGGAGCTGCTTCTATGTGCCCGGCCGGCCCGAGCAGCCCTTGCTGCTGGCGGGCACGGGCACGGGGCTGGCGCCGCTGTACGGCATCGTCCGCGACGCGCTGGCGGCGGGCCACTCGGGGCCCATCTTTCTCTTCCACGGCGCTCGGACGCCCGAGGGGCTCTACCTCACCTCCGAGCTGCGGGCGCTGGCCGAGCAGCATCCTGGGTTCCGCTACCGTCCGGGCGTGCTGGAGGGCGGCACCCGGGACATCGCCGAGGGTGCGCTCGATGCGCTCATCCGCGCCGACTGCCCCAAGCCGCTGGGCTGGCGCGCATGGCTCTGCGGAGACGGGCCATTGGTGCTATCCCTTCGCAAGAAGCTGTTCCTGGCCGGGCTCTCGCTGAAAGACCTCCACACGGATGCCTTCCTGCCGAGCGCTCCCCAGGGCCAGCGTACTTCCGACGCCGGAGCCCGCTGACGTGCACCTCACCCTCCATGCCGACTACTCGCTGCGGGTGCTGCTCTACCTGGCCACGCGCACCGGGCGGCCCGTCTCCACGCAGGAGATGGCGGATGCGTACGGCATCTCCAAACACCACCTGGTGCGCGTGGTGCAGACGCTGGCGGGGCAGGGGGTGGTGGACGCGCGAGCGGGCCGCTCCGGCGGCGTGGTGCTGGCGCGCGCGCCAGAGGACATCCAGGTGGGGAGCGTGCTGCGCGCCGCGGAGCCGGACTTCCACCTGGTGGAGTGCTTCGACCGGGAGCGCAACGCCTGCCCCATCGCCCCCGCTTGTGGGCTCAAGGGCGTGCTGGACGAAGCGCGCGAGGCGTTCCTCGCGGTGCTGGACCGGTACACGCTGGCGGACCTGCTCCGCCGCTCGCGCCCGAACCTGCAAGACTACTTCCTCCCCGCCGCCGCGCCATGATGTCCGGCACGCTGGAGCTGTTTCATCGCATCGCGGATGCGCCTTCCGCGCAGGCCCGGCGCTACATCGTGGATTACGCGCTGGAGGACCGCGTGCGCTTTCGCAACGTGGCCTTCGACGAGGCGGAGGCGGACTGGCGCGAGCACGGCGGACACACCACGCCCTCGCTCTGGGACGGCACGCACCTGCATCAGGGCGCGCAGGCGGTGATGGCGCGCTTGCAGGCCGTCGTCAACCTGGGACGTGACGACGCGTGATGTGACGGCGCGCGTGTGCTGATACCCGCGTGCTCGTGCCACTTGCGCGTCCCTCGTGCGCCATTCCCACCGTGCGCGAAGCTTCGAGAGTTGGACACGTGTACAGGTGCGCGCATGCGTGCACCCGCCGAGGCTTGCCGCGCGTGTGTTGGTTGCGGTAGTCACCCCACCCCGCGCTGCGATCCACCAGGCGCCAGGGATGGAGCGTGGACGGTGAAGAATCCGAGCGGCGGAGTTTCGAGGACGGCTGTAGCGCGCTCGTCAAGCCCCGGCATGATTCTTCCCGCTCCGGCTCGCGCATGTTTCATGGGTTTCTCTCCTTTCTCGCTGGCCGTCCTGGCCTGAGCCTCGGTTAATCTCCACGACCCCATGCCGCTGACTCCCGCCGAGCGCCAGGACAGGTTCCATGCGGCGTTCGTGGGCCTCGCCATCGGTGATGCGCTCGGCTTTCCGCTGCGCGGCATCCCACCGGCGAGCCTCGCGCGGCTCCCCGGCCTCGCCGAGGACTTCGCGCCTCGTCCGCGCGGCAAGTTCGCCAAGGGCCAGTTCAGTGACGACACGCAGCTGCTGCTCGCGGCGGCGGAGAGCGTCATCCGCGAGGGCAAGGTGGAGGGCCGCAGCGCGGCGGCGCACCTGGCGTGGCTGTGGCAGGAGGGCATCATCCTCCAGCCGCCCAAGAGCCTGTCGGACGCGCTGCAGCGGCTGGCCAGCGGCGTGCCGTGGATGAGCGCGGGCGCGTCTTTGGGCACGCGCTGCCATTCGGTGCTCAGCCGCGCGCTGGTGGTGGGCCTGCTGGAGAGCGGCCACCGCGCGCGCCTGCCGCATGACGCCGGGGTGCTCACCATCATCACGCACAAGGACCCGGTGTGCGCGGCGGCGGCGGCCGCGTTCGCGCAGGCCGCGGCGCTGGGCATGGAAGAGGAGCCGCTGACGCCCGCGGCCTTCTGCGAGGAGCTGGCGCTGGCGGCGGCCGTGCACGACAAGGGGCTGGCCGAAGAGGTGCGCCACCTGCCGCGCCTGCTCACCTGGGACACCGCGCGCGCGCTGACGCAGCTGCGCAAGGTGGGCGTGCCCCCCAGCGAGCTGAAGGGCGTGGACGGGCTGCCGCCGCACGTGGTGCCGGTGCTGCTGACGTCGCTGTACGCCATCCTCAAGGTGCCACACGACTTCCGGGAGGCGGTGGCCCTCACGCTGCGCTGCGGCGGCGAGGCGGACGTGGCCGCCGCGCTGACGGGCGCGCTGCTGGGCGCCCACCTGGGGACGCGCGCCATCCCCGCCCGGCTGCGCAAGCAGGTGCTGTACTCCGAAAACCTGGTGGATACGGCGGACCGCCTCTTCCGCGCCCATCAGGTCCGCGAGACGCTGGCCACCGCCCTGTCGCACCGCCGCCGCCGCTGAGCGCGAGGGCTGGGCAGGCGGGCAGCCGTCGGCGTGCATTCCCCCGGGGCTTCACTGGAGGGAGCGTCCTGCCCACCTTGTGCGAAGGAGCGGGCCGCAAGGATGCCAGGCAGGCATGGGAGGCGCACGTCGTGGATCTCGAATCGGAACGCCTGGAGCGAAGTCAACTGGAGACGCTCTCCACGGCGGAGCTCATCCGGCACGCCTTGGCGGAGACGCGCCTGCTGGTGCGCGCCGAGGTGATGCACGCCAAGAAGGAGCTGCGTGAGGAGCTGAAGGCCGCGCGCACCGCGGGCATCCTCCTGGGGGCGGGCGCGGTGCTGGCGCTCACCGCGCTGGCCGTCCTCTTCGTCGCGCTGGGGCTGGCCTTGCCCATGGCCCAGGCGCTGGGCGTGCTGGTGGTGGGCGTGGTGCTGCTAGCGGTCGCCGGTGGCCTGCTCTTCCTGGGTAGCAAGCGCGTGCCCAAGAAGCCGCTGCCGCACACCCAGGAGCGCTTGAAGACGGACTACCAGCTCACGCGGGAGACGCTGCAATGAATGGCAACGGCCGCGACGCAGGCGGGCCCTCGGCAATCGAGCGGCACGAGGACCACCACATCACCCGGGGCATGGGGGGCCGCAAGCAGGTGGAGGAGACCGCGGACCGCATCCGCGACGAGCTGATGCTCACGCTGGCGGAGTTGGACCGGCGACGCGAGCGCGCGCTCGACGTGCGCTACCACGCGCGGCAACACCGCACGGAGTTGATGACCGCGGGCGCCGCGCTGCTGACGGTGGTGGGCCTGGGGGTGGGGTACGCCATCTACCGCGCGAGGCACCGCGACGAGATTCTGCGCCGCAAGCGCCGCAAGGCCCTGTCGCGCGCCTGGGAGCATCCGGACCGTGTGGCCTCCAGCGCGGAGCAGCGTCCGCTGGGCGCGGAGCTGGGGCGAAAGCTCGTTCTCATCTTCGCCAGTGCGCTCGCCACCGCTGTCGCACGAAACGCCGTGGTGACGTTGGTTCCCGCGCGCCGCGTCCCCGCTTCTGCTCAGGGGGCTGATAAGAACTCATAATTGCGACAAAATCAGACATAAACCATTCTGATGCCCATGACGGACCTGCTCTATGCGCGGGCTCAAATGGGCATGTCGCTCGCGTTCCACATCATCTTCGCGGCGGCGGGGGTCGCGCTCCCCGTCCTCATGGTGCTCAGTGACTGGAAGGGCCGGCGCACCGGGGACGCGGACTACCAGAAGCTGAGTCAGAAGCTGGCGAAGGGGACGGCCATCCTCTTCGCGGTGGGCGCGGTGAGTGGCACGGTGCTGTCCTTCGAGCTGGGCCTGCTGTGGCCGGAGTTCATGGGGCAGTACGGCGAGGTGATTGGGCTGCCCTTCAGCCTGGAGGGCGTCGCCTTCTTCACCGAGGCCATCTTCCTGGGCATCTATCTGTACGGGCGGGAGCGGGTGTCGCCAGGGATGCACCTGTTCTCCGGCGTCATGGTGGCGGTGAGCGGCGCGGCCAGCGCCTTCTTCGTCACGCTGGTGAACACGTTCATGAACCACCCGTCGGGCTTCACGCCGTCGGCGTCGGGGCCCATGGACGTGCAGCCGCTGGTGGCCATGTTCAGCCCGGGCTGGCAGTACCAGACGGCGCACGTGCTGCTCTCCTGCTACCAGGCGAGCGCCTTCGCCATGGCGGGCATCCACGCCTTCGTGCTGCTGCGCTACCCGGGCGCGGCCTTCCACCGCAAGGCCCTGTCGGTGGCGCTGCCGCTGGCGTGTGTCACCGCGCTGCTCCAGCCCGTGGTGGGGGACCTGTCCGCGAAGCACGTGGCGAAGGCGCAGCCGGTGAAGCTGGCCGCCATGGAGGGGCAGTTCGAAACGGAGCGCGGCGCGCCGCTGCGGCTGGGTGGGCTCCCCAACGTGGAGACGGGCGAGGTGCCCTACGCGGTGGACATCCCCAAGGGCCTGTCGATTCTCGCCTTCGCGGACCCGGACGCGGAGGTGAAGGGCCTCAACGCCTTCCCGCGCGACGAGTGGCCGCCGGTGGCGAAGGTCCACGTGGCCTTCCAGGTCATGGTGGGCACCGGGAGCGCCATGGCGCTGCTGGCGCTGGTGACGCTGGGCTGGCGGTGGCGGAAGAAGGCGTGGCCTCACGGGCGGAGGCTGATGTGGGCGTGGCTGTTGTCGGGGCCGCTGGGCGTGGTGGCCATGGAGGCGGGATGGCTCGTCACGGAGTGGGGCCGACAGCCGTGGATTCTTCGCGGCGTCATGCGCACGGCGGACGCGGTGACGCCGGTGCCACACCTGGCCGCGCCCTTCTGGACCTTCACCGCCGTGTACCTGTTCCTGGGGGTGACGGTGGTGCTCCTGCTGGTGCGGCAGGTGGCGGGCACGCTGCCCTCGCGGGACAGCGGTCCGCTGGGAGGTGAGGCCCATGTCCACTGACGCGTTGCTGGGTTTCGCGGTGGCCGGGACCTTCGTCCTCTACGCGCTCTTCGGTGGGGCGGACTTCGGCGGAGGTGTGTGGGACCTGTTGGCCTCGGGGCCGCGCAAGGCGGAGCAGCGCGCGCTCATCGCCCGCGCCATTGGCCCGGTGTGGGAGGTGAATCACATCTGGCTCATCGTGGGCATGGTGCTGCTGTTCGCCGGCTTCCCACGCGCCTTCGCGGTGCTGAGCGTGGCGCTGCACGTGCCGCTGACGTTGCTGCTCCTGGGCATCGTCTTCCGGGGCGCGGCCTTCACGTTCCGGACGTACGACACGCGCGGAGACATGGTGCAGCGGCAGTGGGGGCTCGTCTTCAGTGGCGCCAGCGTCATCGCGCCGGTGCTGCTGGGCCTGTGCGTGGGGGCCGTGGTGGGCGGCACCATCCGCGTGGAGGGGCGGGTGGTGGTGAGCGGCTTCTTCGCGTCGTGGCTCACGCCCTTCTCGTGGTCGGTGGGTGTGCTGGCGCTGTGCCTCTTCGCCTTCCTGGCGGCGGTGTACCTCACGCACGAAGCGCCCGAGTCCGCGCTGCGCGAGGACTTCCGTCGCCGGGCGCTGGGCGCGGGCGTGGCCGTCTTCGTCGCGGCGCTGGCGGTGCTGCTGCTGGCGCGCGAGGGGGCGCCGCGCGTCTGGGAGGGGCTCTTGCGCGCGCCCTTCGCCCTGGCGCTGCATGCGGGCACGGCGGTGGCGGCGGTGGCGTCCTTCGCGCTGTTGTGGACGCGTCGCTTCCAGTGGGCCCGTGTCGCGGCGGCCGTGCAGGCGGGGCTCATCGTGCTGGGGTGGGCCGCCTCGCAGCACCCGTTCCTGGTGGTGCCGGACGTCACGCTGCACGGCGCTGCGGCGAGCCCCGGCGCGCAGCGCTTGCTGTTGGTGGCGCTGGGCGTGGGCACGGCCGTCGTGGTGCCCTCGCTGGTGCTGCTGTTCCGCGTCTTCCGGCCCGTGCCCACGCGCGGAAGGCGGAATCTTCTACACCAGCCGTAGAAGCCCGCCTTCGGCGCGGAGGTGCCCGCGAGGTGTGCGTCAGGCTTGCGTGGGCCAGACGGCCCGCGGCTCTTCGTCGTCCCTGGCGATGAGCAGGGTGGCGCCTTCGAGCAGGTCCTCGGCGTCCAGGGCCTCCAGGGCCGTGCGCACGCCCGCGTCGGCGTCCATCACCCGGCAGTAGACTCGGAGCTGCTGTTCCTGGAGCTCGCCGCCTTCGACCTCGCCATTGCCCGTCCAGCCGAGCGCGTCCGTGAGCAGCTCCTCCACGGCGACGCGCTTCTCCACGTCGTGGCCGGTGCCCTTGCCCTCGACGGTGTACTGGACGATGAGGGTCATCATCGTCGTGGCATCCGGCTCGTCATAGCCCTGGTCCACCAGGGGCCCCGCGGCCTCGGCGATGACCAGGTCCGGGTCGTCATCCGGGGGGAGGGGGAGCTGGTGGTCCTCGCCCGTCTCGCCCACGAGGCCTTGGTGCACGGTGAGTGCGCCGTCATGCACCCAGGCCTCCCAGTAGCGGAGCCGGTTGCCTTCCTTCTTGTAGAGCTTCAGCACGCTTCGAGTCTCATTCGGAGGGCCCCTGCATAGCACGGAGCACGGGGGGCTTTTCGCTCAGAAGGCACGGCCCTGGCCTCCATCCACGGGCAGCGTGGCGCCTGTGACCCAGCGTGCGCGCTCCGAGCAGAGGAAGGCCACCACGTCGGCCACCTCCTCGGGGGCCCCGAAGCGGCCCCAGGGCAGCTCGTCACGCACCAGCTTCGCCACCTTCTCCGGGTCCGCCTTCTGGCGTTTGTCCCAGCTTCCCCCGGGGAAGAGGATGGAGCCTGGGGCCACGCCGTTGACGCGGATGCGGTACTGCGCCAGGTCCACCGCCATCTCCTTGGTGAGCGCGGTGATGCCGGCCTTGGCGGTGGTGTAGGGCGCGCTGGTGGCGTACTCGCGGCCGAAGATGGAGTTGATGTGGACGATGCAGCCGCCGCCCTGCTGGCGCATGGCCTCCACGGCGCGCTGGCTGCACCACACGGCGGACAGGAGGTTCCGGTCCAGGACGGAGGTCCACTGCTCGGCGGTGGCCGAATGAAAGGCGCCCGCGCCGCCGCTGCCGCCCACGTTGTTGACCAGGATGTCCAGCCGGCCGAAGGCGCGCACCGCCGCGTCCACCGCTTCCACGGCGCCGGACTGGGCGGCCACGTCCGCCACCACGGTGGCCATGTCCGCGCCCTCGGCGCGAAGCTGCGCCGCCGTGGCCTCCAGCGCCTCCGCGCCGCGTGCGCTGAGGCACACCCGCACGCCCTCGCGGGCCAGCGCCGACGCGATGGCCCGGCCAATGCCTCGGCTGCTGCCGGTGATGAGGGCTGTCTTTCCTCTGAGCTCCAAATCCATGGGCGGGCGTTCTACTTCGCCCGCCCGCTCATGGGGACGTCATGGTGCCGGGGCGTTGAGTCCTGTGCGGAGGGACTGACGGCGCCGCGCGCTACTTCGCCTGGAAGCGCGCCTGTGCCGGCGTGGCCCCCGGGGTGCGCGTGACGCCGCGGTCCGGGTTGGCGGCCAGGTGCTGGAGCACCTTGAACACCGTCTCCACCTCGTCCGGCATGCCGATGTCCGCCGCGAGCTGCTCGGCGGTGCGGGCCTCCGCGCGGGCCTCGCGCAGGCGCGTCGTCAGCTTCCGCTGGAGCGCCAGCACCACGCCCGCGGCCTTCTTGCCCGCCTCCACGCCCGGCTGGTGGTACGCGTTGATGTGCACCAGCGTGGCGTAGAAGCCCACGGCGCGCTCATACAGCGCAATCAGCGCGCCCAGCGTGCGAGCGCTCACGTCCGGCACGGTGAGGGTGAGCGACTCGCGGTCCTTCTCGTAGAGCGCGCGCCGCGTGCCCAGCAGGAAGCCCAGCAGGTAGTCGCCGCTGGTGACGCCGGGCTCCACCTCCTGCGAGCCGCCGTCGCGGTCCTTGAGCACCTCGATGAAGGTGGCGAAGAAGTTGAGCACCCCCTCGCGAAGTTGCTGCACGTAGGCGTGCTGGTCCGTGGAGCCCTTGTTGCCGTAGACGGCGATGCCCTGGTTCACCACCTGGCCATCCAGGTCCGTCTCCTTGCCCAGCGACTCCATGACGAGCTGCTGCAGGTAGCGCGACATCAGCAGCAGCCGGTCCTTGTACGGCAGGATGACCATGTCCTTGTGGCCCCGGCCGTCACCGGCGTAGTGCCACATGAGCGCCAGCAGCGCGGCCGGGTTCTTCAGCGCGTCCCGCTCCCGCGTCGCCGCGTCCATGTCTCGAGCGCCCTTCAGCAGCGCGTCGATGTCCAGCCCCTGCAGCCGCGCGGGCAGCAGGCCCACCGCGGACGTCACCGACGTGCGCCCGCCAACCCAGTCCCACATGGGGAAGGTGCGCAGCCAGCCCTGCTTCTCCGCGTGGCGGTCCAACTCGCTGCCGGCGCCGGTGACGGCCACCGCGTGCTTGCTGAAGTCCAGGCCCCGCGCCGAGTAGCCGCGCTCGGCCTCCAGCATGCCGTTGCGCGTCTCCTTGGTGCCACCCGACTTGCTGATGACCAGGGTGAGCGTCTCCGCCATCCGCTCGCCCAGCTGCGCCAGCACGCGGTCGAAGCCGTCCGGGTCCGTGTTGTCGAAGAAGGACACCTGCATCGGGTCCTTCGCCGTGCCCAGCGCGTCCGCCACCAGCTGCGGCCCCAGCGCCGAGCCGCCAATGCCGACAATCAGCACCTGCGTGAAGCGCTGCGCCTTCTGCGGCTTCACCCGGCCCTCATGCACGTCCTTCGCGAAGGCGTGGATGGCGGCCACCGTGTCGGTGATTTCCTTCTGGAGCGCGGGCTCGGGCGCCAGCTCCGGCGCGCGCAGCCAGTAGTGGCCCACCTTGCGCTGCTCGTCCGGGTTGGAGACGGCGCCCTTCTCCAGGGCCGCCATCGCGTCGAAGGCCTCCTCCACGCGGGGGCGCATCCGCTCCAGGTAGTCCGCCGGGAAGCGCATCCGCGAAACGTCGAGCGTGAAGTCCAAGGCCGGGACGACGCACAGATAACGCTGGTACCGCTCCCACAGTTCTCGCTCGGTCATGGCTCCTCCTGGCAGTTCTCGCGTCGCGAAAAGTGCCCGGTGGCTTAGCGCCTCCGTGCGCGGGTGGGAAGCCGGACGGCGGTGTCGATGCGCGTCCATGGGGCCAATGACGGCCGGGTGCTCAACACCTCACACGGAGGGGCGGGCCGCTTCGGACGGGGGATGGACTCCGGACGGCTGGGGCGCCTCCGGGGCGTCGGGCTTCCAGGCCGGGTTGCGGAAGACGTAGCTCAGGCGCTGCTTCAGGGAGCCGGGCTTCGCCGCGTCGCGGGTAATCGCCGCGAACTCGTGGAAGGCGATGCGCACGGGATTGAACGTCTCCAGGTTCTTCGTCAGGCCGTACACGGGCTTCTCGCCCTCCGGCTCGAACGTCCCGAAGAGCCGGTCCCAGATGATGAGGATGCCCGCGTAGTTCTTGTCCAGGTAGCGCGGGTTGGACGCATGGTGCACGCGGTGGTGCGACGGCGTGTTGAGCACCCACTCCAGCGGGCGCGGCAGCCGGCCAATGGCCTCGGTGTGAATCCAGTACTGGTAGAGCAGGCTGATGGACTGCTGCGCGACAATCATCACCGGGTGGAACCCGAGCAGCGCCAGCGGTGCCCAGAAGACGAAGCTGGTGGGCGGCGTCCACGTCTGCCGCAGCGCCGTGGAGAGGTTGTAGTGCTGGCTGGAGTGGTGCACCACGTGGGAGGCCCAGAAGAAGCGGCTCTCATGATGGACGCGGTGGAAGGCGTAGTAGCAGAGGTCGTCCGCGAAGAAGAGGAGCACCCACGCCAGCGCGCCGAAGCCCATGCGCAGCGGCGTCAGGTGGTAGAGCGCCAGGTAGCCGGCGAAGGCCACGCCCTTCCACAGGACGTTGATGGCCACGTTGCCCAGCCCCATGGAGAGGCTGGCGGCGGTGTCCTTCCAGGTGTGGCCCACCATGGGACGGCCTTCGTCCCGCTGCTTCTTCACCCAGAAGGCCTCGGCAATCACCGTGAGGGCGAACACCGGGATGGCCAGGGCGATGAGGTCGGGGATGTGTGGTGCGTCCATGGTGGGACCCTCGGTGTCGGCGAGCTCAGGAGCGGGCGCGGCGGCGAGGCCGCGCCAATGAGGGGAGGAAGGCGTTGCGCATGAAGTGGGTGAGCGCATCCAGCATGCGCCGGTGCGCCGGGTCGTCCGGCCGGGCGCTGCCTCCCACCGCGGCGCCCTGCACCGCGTCCAGCGCCAGCTCCACGATGGAGTCGAAGTCCGGGTGCGCGGAGGCCTCGGGGAACAGCTCGCGCGCCACGCGGTGCAGGTTCTCCCGGTGCGGCCCGTCCACCGCCGCCAGCGCCACGCGCAGCTCCGCGTCCGTGCGCGCCGCGACGTACAGCTCGATGGCGGCCTGTAGCTCCGGGCGCTGGAAGGCGGCCCACAACATGTCCACCGCCGCCGCGATGCGGTCCCTGCCTGACGGCCGGGCGCCCACGCCCGCCAGGTAGTCCTGGATGAGCCGAGGGAAGAGGTGCTCCACCGCCGCGGCGAGCAGCTCCTCCTTCGTATCGAAGTGGGTGAAGAGCGCGCCCTGTGACAGGCCCGCCCGCTTGGACACCTCCACCGTCGTCAGGCGGGCGTAGCCCTGCTCCACCAGCGTCTCGATGGTGGCGTCCAGCAGCTTGCGCCGCGTCGTCTCACGGCGCTCCTGCTGCGTGCGGCGGACAGGCCGGGCCGGCGCGTCCGATGGAAGGTTCTTCGCGGCCATTCGACTCGCAGGATAATGCCGAACTTAATGAGTGACCAGTCACTTTCTGTGACTGGGGGGTGAGCGCCCCTCACAGTGGCGTGTGCCACCGCCTGTCCCCGTACATGGGCCCGTCGAAAGGGAAGTGGCCGCTCGCGACGCGCGTCAGGCCCGCTTCCCCAGCGGCCGGGCGGGCAGGGGCCTGGCTGTCATGCGCGCGGCGTTCGCTCGGGACTCGGGTATGACGCTCTTCAGGAGGGTGGGCGTGCCGAGGCCCTCCGCGTCGTCCAGCAGACAGGCGCGGCGAAAATCCGCAGGGAAATACCCGCGCCCCTTGCCCCCGTTTCCGCCGCGCCCCGATATGAACCTCTCAGCCCTCCTCCTTGGTTCTCTCCTGGCTTCGGCCCCCGCGGTTCCTTCCTCTGCCCCCACGGATGTGGGTGAAATGCCTGAAGTAGGCGTTCCATTCGCCTGTGGTCGCATCCACACGGTGAGCCAGGGACATGACACGGGAAGCCACCAGCACAACGACACGCATGCATGGGATTTCCGCATGCCGGATGGCACGCCCATCGTCGCCGCGCGCGACGGCACGGTGCGCCTGTCTCGCGGTGACAGCACCAAGGGTGGCTGTGACGAGAAGTTCGCGCCCTACGCCAACTACGTCGTCATCTCCCACGGCGACGGACTGGAGACGCAGTACCTCCACTTCAGCGCGGTGGTGGTGAAGCCGGGTGACGTGGTGAAGGAAGGCCAGCTCATCGGCTTCTCCGGCTCCACGGGCTGGGCCTGCGGCGCGCACCTGCACTTCAAGGTGGCGCGTGAGAGCGGCAAGGGTTGGAACAACCCGTCCGTTCCGGCGCGCATCGCTGGCTACGGGGACCCGGTGCGCGACACCCGCGTGGCCGCGCCCATCTGCAAGGACAACGGCACGCAGTCGCTCATGGCGAGCAACGGCGGCGCGCACTCCCCGGGCCAGCCGGTGGTGTCCATGTCACCGGAGCGCCAGCAGGCCCTTCGCGGCCTCCCGCCCGGGGCGCAGCGCATCCTCGACGGCCTCTCCCAGCCTCCCGCCCAGGGCGGCCAGGGCCTCGACGAAGCGCGCCCGGCCGGTGGTCCCCGCACGGCGAGCGGCCCCAGCGAGACTCGCTGAGGCCAGCAGCGCGCCCGCTCCGGCGAGCAGCATGAAGAGGGCCCCCGCGTTGACGAAGTAGTCCAACGGCAGCAGGGGGCCTTCCACGTAGGCCCGCACCACGCGGTAGCCCACATGGCCCAGCAGGGCCAGCAGCGGCAGGTTGATGAGCGGCAGCACCAGCCAGCGCGCGGTGCGCCACCAGCCGGCCACCGCCTCCGCCACGCCGGTGGTGGCGGTGTAGCGCCAGGCGCCCGCCCGGGCCACCCGCACCTCCTCCAACAGCGTGTCCACGTCGGGGACGCCCAGCAGCGCCGGCTCCAGCCCGCTCGCGCGTGCCACGCTGCGCGCCTCCGCCAGCGCGGTGCGCGCCGCGGACTGGGCGCTGAAGTCGTCCTCGAAGGGCTCCACCACCGCGGACTCCGCGGCCCTGGCGCGTGTGTGTCCGCGCACCACGTCCACCACGGTGGAGGCCGCGGCCACCGCCAGCCCCGCGGGCAGGCTGCTCCGCCCCACCAGCGCCGCGGCGCCCAAGCCGCTGGCGCCCCAGAGGGACAGCCGCAGGCCCCAGGCCGCGGGCCCCCAGAAGCGGCCTCCCGCCTGACGCCGCACCTCCGCCGCCAGGTGGCCGTGCGCCAGCCGCAGCCGCGCGTCGAAGTCCGCGCGCAGGCCCTCCGCCGCCTTCTCCAGCCCCGAGTCCAGCGCGGCGCGCGTGCGTGACAGCGTCTCGTCCGTCTCCTTCAACGCGGCCTCCACGCGCGTGTGCACCTCTTCCAGCGCGCCCATCGCGTTCGTCTTGCGCACGCGCGCGGCCACCGCCTGCGTGGCCAGTCCGCGCAGGTGGAAGAGCAGGGCGCCGAACTCGCCGGACACGTCCCGGCCGTCCTTCGCTGACAGGGCGCTGATGGCGAAGACGGGCACGTCCTCCTGGGCCAGGCCGTACTGCTCGGAGGCCACGCGGCGCACTTGGGCCTTGAGCGTGTCGCGCGACTCCGGGGACAGCTCGTCCGCGAAGTTGAGGATGAAGACGAGCGCGCGGCGGCGGGCGAACTCCGTGAGGAACTCCACCTGCGAGGCCTCCGCCACGCTGCCGCGGTGCATGACGACGAGCGCCACATCCGCGCGCTCCAGCGCCGCGCGGGCCACTTCGCGGTGCGTGGTGGCCACGCTGTTGAGGTCCGGCGTGTCGATGAAGATTTGTCCGCCCCACAGGCCCTGGGGGCCGGGGGCATACGTCATGACGCGCGCGCCGGAGCCCGCCAGCGCGTCCGTGGGGGTGCCTTCTGGCGCGAACACGGTGGCGGCCGTGCTGGTGGGCCGGTTGACGCCCTCACGCGACAGGGCCTGCCCCGCCAGCGCGTTGAGGAGGGTGGACTTGCCCGCGCCGGTGGCACCCACCAGCGCCACGCTCAGGGGGGCGTCCTTGCGCGCCACGCCGCGCGCATAGTCGTCCACGAGCCGCTCCAGGCGCGCGGCATGCGGCCGGAGCGCGGGCAGCTCCAGGGCCGTCTTCAGCAGGGAACGCAGGGCATCGGGTTCAGGCAGGCTCGTCTCGTCCACGTGGGGAGAGCCTGTCCCGGCTTCGCCCGGGTGACTACGAAGAAGATGCGCGGAGGGTGCGCCAGCGTGCAGTTTCCGGCGGCGGCCCCTCGCGGGGTGCCCTCCCGGGAACGCCGGGCGCCAAGGGAGGCGGGGGACCGGATGGCAGCGGGGAGGCCGGGAGGAGTAGAAGCAGTACCACCATGGACCTCTTCCTCATGTCGCCGCCGGGACGCACGTGGGCCCTGCGCGGCCGGAGCAACTTCCGCAGCCGCGAGGCGCCGCCCGTGGACGCGCTTCAGGCCCGGCGGGAATGGCTGGCGCTGGCCCGGGACATCGAAGCGCGCGGCGGCACGGTGGTCGCGTTGCCGTCTCCCTCCGAGCTCCTGACGGGCATGCCGTACGCCGCCGAATGTGGACAGGTGGTGGCGCGGCAGGGCGCCGCGCCGCTGTTCGTGCTGCCGCGGATGATGAGCGCGCACCGGCAGACGGAGCGCGAGCACTGGGCGCCCCTGGCCCAGTCGTTGGGCATGGAGGTGGTGGACCCGGGCGTGGGCGTCTGGGAGGCCCACGGCGACGTGGCCACCTTCGACGGTGTCACGCTGCTGTTCTGGGGTGGCCGCACGACGCTGGACGGCCTGGAGGCCGCGGCGCGCTACTTCCCCGGAGAGGTGCTGCGCATCCAGGTCCGCGAGCCCGCCTTCCACGGCAACATGGCGGTGCTGCCGCTGCCCGCGGTGGACCGGCTGATGGTGTGTCCAGACGTGATGACGCCCCAGTCCCATGCGCTGCTGCGCGAGCGCTTCGGCGAGCACCGGCTGCTCCTCGTGACGGAGGCGGAGATTCGCCGCTACGCGACCAACGGGCTGCCGGTGGGGCGCGACGTGCTGGCGCCTTCGGTGGTGCCGGGCCCGGTGCGTGAGCGCTTGGAGGCGCTGGGGCTGCGCGTGGTGTCGCACACCATGCGCGAGCTATGTGAGAAGGGCGGCGGCTCGTCACGCTGCCTCGTGTCGCGCGCGGAGGTGGACGCGGCGACGCTGCACATCCCAGACGCGTTCCGGCTGTCGGCCATCGCCGGGGACATCGATGCCGATGGGTGACGCGGACACGCTGCCACGGCAGGCGGAGGCCTTCCTCGCGGCGCACCCTGGCGCGTCGCTGGTGGCGCTGGGCTCGGGTGAGCACGCGGGCGCGTTGGACCTGTCGCCCCTGGGCGTGCCGGTGACGTTCCTGCCCGCCGAGCGGAACGCGGACCTGGCGCAGCAGTACCTGACGCTGAACCAGCTCGCCTTCAGTGGCATCGGCGTGCCGCGTTGGGTGCTGTCGGACTTGTATCTGCTACCGGGCGCCATCGGGCTGCTGCGCTGTCCGGCCCGGATGCTGGCGGCCCCCGTGCGCGAGCGGCTGGGCCTGGCCGACGAGGACCCGGCCATTGGCGCGGCCTACTACGCGGCGCCTTCGGTGACGCCGGGGCTGTTCATCGGCGTGTCGCTGCTGAGCGTGCTTCCTGGAACGGGAGCGTCGCCGTGGGTGAAGCTGCTCACGTTGCGGATGCTGCGCGCGCGGCGGCTGCGAGGCGTGGCCCAGTGGGACAACCCCAGCGTCCGAGTCCATTCCAGGCTGGGCCCGCTGCGCCTCGTGGGGCGCGTGCCCGGCGGGCATGAGTACGGAGCGCGCTCCTTCGTCTACGAGTCGGAGCTGACGGACGGGGCGCGGCTGGGCGACGCGATGGCGCGGCGCCTCTCGCTGACGCCGTCGCTGCGTGTGCCCGCAAGCGACCTCCCGGCGCTGAGCGCGCTGCTCGACCGCGCGGAGGCCGGCGAGGTGTTGCACCTGGTGCCTCCGGGGCTGGAGGCGGGACAGGTGCTGGTGCGCGAAGGCCCGCTCGACTGACGCGGGTGGGGCCCGCTCAGGGCGCTGGCGCGGCGGGCGACTCCATGTCCTCTTCCAGCGCGAGCCGCAACGCGCGGGAGCCGTCGCGGAGGATGGGCGCCCCGTGGGAGAAGCACAGCGTCTCCACGGGGAGGTGGTCCAGGATGCGCTGGACGCTGTGCCGGGTGCGCAGCGGTTCGTCCTGATACTCGCTGGGGACGAACTCCGGCGTCTCCCCCTCCTCATGCGTGAGCAGGTCGGAGAGGAACGCGACGGCGCGCGGGTGTTGCTGCATCCACAGCGTGTACATCGCCTCGGTGGGCCCGGGCGTGTGGAACGAGATGAGCCCCGCGGGCAGCGTGTCTCCCGCGACGTAGAAGAAGTCGGGCTGCTCCTCCAGCGTCTGTGCGCCCTCGGGCGCCCAGACGGGCACCTTGAAGGCCCTGCGCAGCCGCCACGCGGAGCGCTGGTGGTTTCCCGCCGTCAGGACAATGGCGGAGATGTTCCCCAGCTCGCGCAGCGCCGCCTCGTCGATGGGCAGCGGGTCGATGAGGACGACGGCCCCGTCGATGTCCACCACGGCATACGCGTCACTGCGCGCGCCGCCGATGCGGTCATCGGAGAGGGTCCAGTGGTGGACGCCGGGCACCAACTCGCTTGTCCGCTTCGCCTTCCCCTTGGGCTCGCTCATGCGGACAAAGCTAGGCACCCGCGGGCGGTGACACCGGGGTGGGGAGGGAGGCCACGGCCTGGATGCTCCGCTGCTTCCACGGCGGGCGCCCGAGGACCCGGGGACGTCGTCCGCGGGACGGCACAACGTTCCCGCATGATGATGGCGCGAATCTCTCGCGGTGTGCTGGCCCGGCCCCTGGTGCTCTTCGACGGCGACTGCGCGTTCTGCCGGCGCTGGGCCGCGCGCTGGCGGTGGCGCACCGGGGACCGCGTCCGCTACCGGCCAGGCAGCGGGTGGCGCCGCTGGCTGCTGGGCAGCCCGAAGGCGGACATGCGCAGGGCCCTGCAGTTGGTGGAGCCCTCCGGCCGGGTGTCCCAGGGCGCGGAGGCCCTCTTCCGCGCGCTCGCCGCGTCACCTCGCCGGGGGACTCGGGTGGCCGCGAGGCTGGGCTTGCTTCCGGGGGTGTTGCAACTGGCCCAGGGCGTCTACGCGGTGGTGGCCCGGCATCGCCGCCAGGCGGCGGGCGTGGACCGCTGGCTCTTCGGGCGCGCGGTGGTGCCGCACGAATACCGGTGGGTGCGCTGGGTCTTCCTGCGGCTGCTGGGAGGGACGTTCCTCATCGCCTTCACGTCGCTGGGGCGGCAGGTGCGGGGCTTGTATGGGACGCGAGGCCTCCGGCCCGTGGCGGAGCGTCTGGCCACGGAGCGCCGCGAGGAGGCCTCGGCGCTCGCGCGGTGGCGGCGCATCCCGTCGCTGTTCTGGTGGGACGCGTCGGACGCCGCGCTGGTGCGTGGGTGCTGGGCGGGGCAGGTGCTGTCCCTGGCGTTGCTCTTCAACGTGGCGCCCCGGCTCAGCGCGTCGTCGCTGTGGGCGCTGTACCTCTCCTATGTGGCCGTGGGGCGTGAGTTCCTCTCCTTCCAGTGGGACGTGCTGCTGCTGGAGATGGGGCTGCTGGCGGCGCTCACCGCGCCCGGGGGCTCGCGGCCGGGCCTGGGCCGTGACGAGCCCTCCGCGCTGGAGGTGTTCCTCTTCCGGCTGCTCGTGTTCCGGCTCTACTTCGGCTCGGGGCTGAGCAAGCTCAAGTCGGGAGACCGGACCTGGCGCGAGCTGACCGCGTGCGAGCACTATTACGAGACGGCGCCGTTGCCCACGCGGGTGGGGTGGTACGCGCATCATCTGCCTCGCCGGCTCCAGCGGGCCTCGACCGGGGCGGTGCTCTGGCTGGAGACGGTGGTGCCCTTCCTGGCCTTCGGGCCCCGGCGCTTGCGGCAGTTCGCCTTCTGGAGCCTGAGCGGCTTGCAGGCCGCCATCGCCGCCACGGGGAACTACGGCTTCTTCAATGTCCAGGCCGGGGTGCTGGGCGTGTGGCTCCTGGACGACGCGGCGCTGCGGCGGGTGCTGCCGTTGAAGGACGGGCCCGCCGCTCAGCCGCGGCCCTGGTGGCGCACCGGCGTGTCCGCGCTGGGGGTGTCGCCGCTGCTGGTGCTGGGGGCGTCGGAGGTGCTGCGCCGGTTCGAGGGGTGGCAGCGGCACCGGCCCGAGCGTGTCGGCGCGGTGATGACGTGGCTGGAGTCCCAGGCGCGGCCCCTGCGCTCGGTGAACCCCTACGGCCTGTTCAGCATGATGACGGTGCAGCGGCCGGAAATCCTCGTGGAGGGCTCCGACGACGGCGAGCAGTGGAAGGAATATTCCTTCCGCTACAAGGCGGGGGACCCGGCCCGGCCTCCCCGGCAGGTGGCGCCCCACCAGCCGAGGCTGGACTGGCAGATGTGGTTCGCCGCGCTCGGCTCGCCCCCTGGCTGGTTCGTCGCGTTCCTGGCCCGGCTGCTGGAGGGCTCGCCGGAGGTCCTGGGCCTGCTGGCGGGCAACCCCTTCCCGGACCGGCCGCCTCGGATGGTGCGCGCGGTGCTGTACGACTACCGGATGACGGACGTGGCCGAGCGGCGGCGCACGGGCATCTGGTGGCGGCGCGAGCTGCTGGGCCTCTACGTGCCGCCCCTGTCGCTGGCGCCAGGGCCTCGGCCTCGTGGACGCCTCCCCGCGCTGCAATGGCAGGCCGGGGCGTGAGGCGGCTGGGAGCAGGCGTGCGGCCCTGAAGGTCGAGGGCCCCTTTTCATACGCCGACGACGGGGTGGGGCTACAATGGGGGCTTCCCACCCATCTCCGCCGTCGTGACGCCGTGAAGACGCCGCGTATTTCTTTTTGCCTCCATCTTGTCGCCGTCATCGGGCTGCTGAGCGCCTGCGGGCCCACGCCCACCACCATGAAGCTGGAGCCGCTGGAGACGAAGTACCTCCGCACGCCTGGGCAGACCGTGAAGCTGGCGTACGAGGTCTTCGACGCGGAAGGCCAGCCCATGTCCGACCCGAAGCTGCGGTGGACCAGCTCCGCGCCGGACGTGGCGCAGGTCCAGGAGGGCTTGCTGACGGTGCGCAAGTCCGGGAGGACGACCATCGGCGCGACGGGGGGCAAGGTCCGCGCGGCGTTGCCGCTGGAGCTGACCATCCTCAACTCGCTGGACGTGCGGGCCCCGGGCTCGGACTTCCTGGAGGTGGGGCGCGTCATCAAGCTGCGCGTGGTGGCGAGGAACGAGCAGGGCTCCTCGTTGCAGGACGCCACGCCCAGCTTCCGCGTCTCGGATGAGACGGTGGCGCGAGTGGAGGAAGGGCAGTTGGTGGCCGTGCGCCCGGGCAAGACGGTGTTGAGCGCGACCTTGGGGCACCTCAGCCGGCACATCGCGGTGCAGGTGGTGCCGGCGGACTTCGCGCGGCTGGGCCTCAACCTCACGCACCACGCCTTCCAGCGCAGGGGGCAGTCCGTGCAGCTTCAGGCGCGCGCCTTCAATCGCAGCGGCGTCGTGCTGGACACGGTGCCGCTGGAGTTCTTCACGTCGGACGCCTCCGTGGTGTCGGTGTCACCCGAAGGCCGCGTGACGGCGGTGGGCTCCGGGCGCGCGGTGGTGTCCGTGGTCGCCGGACGGCGGCGGTCGGCGGCGGAGTTCGTCGTCCCGTAGCGTCGTTCCTGGGCGCATGGACGCCGCGCGAGTCACGGCTTCGGCGCCGCCGCGGGAGCCTTCGACTTCAGCTTCGCCTTGGGCGTGGCCTTCTTGGTGGGGCGCTTGCGCTTCTTGGCTTCCGCGTCCTCCGGGCAGGGGGGGCGCGGGCCGTCGCTCGGCGGCTGGATGGTGAAGTCGACGCGGCGGTTGAGCGCCATGCCTTCTTCCGTCGCGTTGTCCGCGACCGGCCGCGAGCGGCCGAAGCCCTGCGAGCACAGTCGCTCCGCCGCCACGCCGCTCTCCACCAGGAAGCGCATGACGCTGGCCGCGCGGCGGCGCGACAGGTCCAGGTTGTACGCATCGCTGGCGCGCGAGTCGGTGTGACCCTCCACGTGCATCCGGTCAATCTCCGGGCTCTCGTTCATCACCCGCGCGACCTCCTCCAGGATGGGGAAGGACTCGGAGAGGATGATGTCCTGGTCGGTGGCGAAGTTGAGCTGCTCCAGGATGACAATCCGATTGCCGTCGCGGCGGGCCAGCGGGCACCCGTCCTTGCCGCGGCTTCCGGCGGGCTGGTCCGGGCAGCGGTCGAGCCGGTCGACCACGCCGTCACCGTCCTTGTCCGTGTCCGGGCAGCCCATGTTGGCCACGGGGCCGGCCACGTCGGGGCACGCGTCCGACTCGCCAATCACGCCGTCGCCATCCGGGTCGACGGGCGGCGGCAGCGGCTCGGGCGGCTCCTTGAAGCGCTCCAGCGCCTCCCACTCGCGCGTCTTCGCCGGAATCCACAGGATGGAGGTGAAGAAGCTCAGCGTGGGCGAGGCGATGGAGCAACCGCAGCCCATGCCGCCGCCGAACGTGAAGGTGAGGCCGGTGGAGCTGTACCAGCGCAGGCCGAAGAGCGCCTCCGCGGGGACCTGCCGGGGCTCATCGGGCTGCTTCTGCAACCCCACCGCGCCGTGCACCATGCCCACGGCGGTGACGCCGCTGCCGCGAAGGATGGGGACCTCCGCGCCGACGCCGAAGGGCATCATGTCGCCCACGGAGACGCCGCTGAAGACGCGGTCCGGGCGCTGCCAGAAGCCGCCGTTGAGCGCCAGGAGGATGCCGTTCTCGAAGCGGTAGTCCAGCACCAGTCCGGGGGCCCACGTCAGCTCGCCGTCTCCGGCGAACGCTTCCTGGGCGCCGGTGGGGAAGCTCACGTTGAGCGTCACCGCGCCGCCCCAGCCCTTGCCCTCGGCGGGCCGGCGCAGGCCGGGGATGGCCACCTTGCCCGAAAGCCGGAGGTCGCCGAAGACGAAGCTCTCCACGCTCCCCTCGGTGCCGATGACCTCCAGGTTGTCGCCGCCCTGGGCCAGGATGAGCGGCATGTCCACGCCGATTTCGGCCCAGTCGAAGAGGCCGACGGTGGCCATGACGTCCAACTGGAGGCGGTTGCCGACCAGGTTGATTTTGCTCAGGTCGCCGCCTTCGGGAACCAGCGACAGGGGGTTGAGCGAGTAGCTGAGGTACGGACCGGCGGAGACGGACAGGTGTGACAGCGGACGCGACTGCTGCACCACCACCAGGTCCTGGGGCGCGCCGGACGGACGGAAGAGCTGCACGTTGAAGCGCGCATCCGGCTGGGCGGTGGCGGCGGTGGACAACCCCAGCGCCACGAGGAGGAGCAGGTGGGAGGGCTTCATCGCGTCGTGCGTCGGGGGCGGAGGAGCATGAGGCCCGCGGCGAGCAGCAGCAGGAAGGTGGTGCTCCCGGCGGGCGTGGCGTCGGCGGTGGTGCCGCAGCAGAAGGCGCCGCCTTGAGGCTCGGTGCCCGGCTTGCGGCGGCCTCGCTCGCACTCCATCGTCTTCGCGGAGCAGTGCTCCACGCCCAGGCAGTCTCCGCTGTCGGAGCAGGCGGTGGAGCAGGTGTTCGTCGCGACGTCGCAGGTGCCGCCGCAGGGGCAGTGGGCATCCGCGAAGCACTCCACGCAGGAGGTGCCATCACAGACCGTTCCCGGCTCGCACGTCACCGCGCACGCGCCCGAGTTCTCACACGTGCGCGTGGTGGGGTTGCACACGCCGCTGCCGCAGTCCCCGTCATCCGTGCAGCCCACGCAGGTGCTGCCCTGCGCGGTGCCATTGGAGAGGCAGAAGGGGGTGTCGCCACCGCAGGCGCCGCAGCGGGGGCCGCAGTGCCGGTCCGTGGTGCAGGACGCGCACTCGCCACTGAGGCAGAACTGGCCGTCGCCGCACTCCAGGTCGTTGCGGCACTGGACGCAGACCTCTCCGTCGAGGCAGTAGGGGCGCTCGCCGGGGCACTTCACACAGCCGGGGCCGCAGCTGTCGGCCGTGTTGCAGGAAGGCACGCTGTCCACGCAGCGGCCGTTGGCGGTGTCGCACTGCTGACCGGCGGCGCACTGGCTGCTGGTGGTGCACTCCACGCAGGTCGGCGTGGCACCGGGCGTCAGCGCGGTGCACTGGGTGCCGTTGGGGCAGCAGTTGCAGGAGTTGCCGGCGCACGAATCATCGGTGGCGCAGGGGGAGCACACGTTGTTGGTGCAGGACTCGCCTTGAGGGCAGTGGGAGTCCAGGGTGCATTCGCGGCACTCGTGGAGGTCGGTGGCGCAGAACTCGCCGCTCGGGCACTGGCTGTCGTCGTTGCACTCGACGCAGGTGAACGTCTCGGCGTCGCAGGCGCCGGTGGCGCAGTCGCTGTCTTCGTTGCAGCCGGTGCACTGGTTCGTTTCGATGTCGCAGCGGCCGTTCGGGCACTGTCCGTCCTCGGTGCACTGCACGCACTGGGTGTTCCCGTTGATGTTGGCGCAGTGGGGCGTGGACTCGCCGCACGGGGAGCAGGAGTCGCCGCAGAAGAGCGAGGAGTCGCAGGGGGCGCAGAGGGCCGCCGCGTTGCAGTGGAAGAAGGAGCCGCAGCCTCCGTTGCCGGGCGCGTTCGCGTTGCCGCGGTTGCACTGCTCGCAGCGGTCGGGCTGGCCCTCGAAGGAGGGGAGGCCGTTCTCCGTCTGGAAGAACTGGGCGGGGCGGAGGAGCTCGAACCCCGAGCTGAACAGGTTGACGACGGGCGGCTGGTTCGCGGCACGTTCGAAGTCAGTGAAGGGGCCTGTCTCCATGGACAGTTCCAGCGCGGCGTGCTCGGTGACTTGGGCGTAGAGTATCTCCAAGGCATAGAGGCCGGGCTGGGGGAATGTGACGTTGTTCGTCGACCGCCAGGTCGCCGCACCGAGCACCGGTGGGCGGTTGATGACTTGGTACCCCTGGCTTCGGTCGTAGATGACGAGGCTGATTCCATCATCCGCGTAGAAGCCGAAGTGGATAGGCTGGCCTACGAGGTCCGCAGTGATGTTGAGGTAGCCGCGGAATCGGGACACGAAGGGCGTGAAGGCGTCGTTGTCCTCAATGACGTTGAAGGTACAGCCACCCACCGAGCAGCCCGGTGCAACCACCTGATTGGCGAAGTCGCCATAACTGAGCGTGCGACCGTCGTTGAGGTTGTTCGACAGGTCGAACTCGGTTCGTAGCACCGTCGTGACACGGTTCTGCCTGCTGATGGGCTCCTCGATGTAGCCGTTGATGCCGTCGATGTACGTGCCGCGGGACTGCGGAAACTCGTTCGCGGGGCGCGTCCACACATTGGACGCCACGCACAGGCCTTGCCCATCACCAGCGAGTGCGGGGGCAATGGGAGGCCCTTGGATGACGACATCGGGCAACTTCTGGCCCCAGGCGGTCGAGGCCGCGAGGCACACCGTCAGGACAGTGAGCGCGGTACGCGCGATGCGGGACACGGGCGATTTCAAAGCCCCGCAACAATGCGGGATATCTCCCACAACCGCAATTCCGGCAACGTGCGGGTTCCCACTATGACGTCCCAGGTCCTCCAGAGCTCGCTCAACGGCGGCGACTCAGTGGGCCGCTGCTACTCGGAATAGTGAGAAATGCAGGTTCCGTCGCGTCACAAGGATGAGTCGGTGCCCTCATCAGCGTGACGAACTCCGAATCGATGCGCTCCAGCGAGAACCGCTCCTGGGCGAAGCGGGTTCCTTCGGGGCCCATGCGTTGGCGGCGGTCGGTGGAGGACACAGATGGCCATCAGCGCATCCAGCTACGTGACGGCGTCTCTGAGGCGCCAGCGAGAATTTCCTCCCCACCTTCGACCAGCGTCTCCGGCAGGCCGCCAATGCTGCTCGTTGGGGCCGGAACCCCACGGATGGAGGCCCGCTCGAAGGGCTCCTGTCATTCAGACGGGATGGTACTGCGTTCATGTCGTACTGGACGCACACACTTGCTCAGCGTTGAATCGGCCGCCGGACAATGCATGCGCCGCTGGCACCTTCGTCCGAGAGGCTCCAGACTAGAGAGGCATCTCCCCGCGCGTAGCCTCGAGCATAGGCTCTGGTCGCCATGCAGATGGCGACCAGAGCAGCCGACGTACCTACGTCTCCCAGGGATGTCGCGAGCCACGTCTCGCGCGTGGAGGGCAGCAGTGCTCCTTCATCGATGCGCACGCGCGCTGTTCCCCATGCCATCGCTCGGCGCACCTCTCCATTGAGGTTCCCGAACACGTCACCGATTCGCGTTCCGCCAGCGAGCGCTTGCTGAATCACGCCAGCGAGCGTCTGGCCCCAATGGACGGCAGGCAGGTGCTTGCCGGGGCTCTCCTCGACGAAGCATGCATCCACCCAGGCTTCTTCTCGGGAACCTGACTGGCGTGGAGCTTCCACCAGGATGCACGCACCTGCTTCGCCTCCCATGAGCCCCACGGGGTGTCCCGGTGTCTTGAGCCGCCCTTGCGCGGCAAGCCACTTCAGGGAGGCTTCATCCACGAGGCTGTCGAGAGAGAGTATGACGGCCCGATGCCAGGACCCGGTGGCAAACTTCTTCCTTGCGATTTGCAACGCCATCAGTGGCCCGACGGGGCCGGCTTCGATGCAGACACAGTGCTGTGCATCAACTGGTAGTCGCAGCGCATGCAGGAGGCGCTGCGGCATCGCACGGGCCAGATCGTCGCGAAAGTTGAACCGTTCGGGGTCAAGCGTCGGTAGACACACCACGAACCCACATGCGCGCCAGAAGGCCGTGTCCTCGGAGTCGAGGTTGGCGTACCTGAGCAGGTCGAGGAGGGCATATTGGCCCAGGCGGAACCACCGGCCCACTCCCTGATAACCGTCGGTGAGTACCGAGATGGGATGCCCGATGAGGGGAAGGTCCTGCGCTACGTCCACGTCCCAGGTGGTCATGCCCTCAACAGGGGCGGGCCGAGCCATGCCGCAGCGCAGAGCGGCACAGGCTTCCTCCACGGAATAGCCCAGGGTCGTGATGAGTCCGAGCCCAGAAAGGCTCAATCGCGATTCGTTCACGTCGCCGGCCTTCACGTGCCTCTGCGCCAGGAGCCAGAGGGCGGGTAAGCGTGTTCTCTGCTCGCCACCGCGCACAGTTCCAGTGGGATTCGCGGTAGCAGGGCGGTGGAAAGAGGGGCTCCCGCCAGGGTGGCCAGCCGCACGAGGGCAACTGCCTGGACATCCACGAAGCGCTCCGTGTGGATAACCACCTGCGGCAGGTCACCCAGTTCAGCCATTCGCGCATAGTTCCCTGCGCGTCGTTCCACCACTTGCCGGAGTGCCATTTCGATAGCATCCGATGCCTGCGCTTCAAGCGCATGGCATAAGGCGAGGAACGGGCTGTCCTCTTCGCCGACGGCTTCCTGGAAACGGGCGGTTACTGCCGCGAGATCGTTGGCCGAACGCCTTCCTCTGAGGAAGAGGTAGAAGACCTGGAGCCATTGGACGAATAGAAAGTCATCCTCGTATTCGAGCGCTTCGACGTAGAGGTTGTCACATCGCTCTGCCAGCGCCTCGGCGTTGGGAAGGTCATTAATGGCCAAGCAGTCGAAGAATGCTCGGTTGCGAGAAGTCCGATGGAAACGAGGGGTGCCTGTGCGGCCTGCGGCGCACCCTTGGAGGTAGAAGAGCCGTGTTTGTCCGGCACGATGGAGGTCTGCCACGTACGGGACGGTGTCCCCGGTAGAGAGGAACGCCGCGATACCGCGTAGCCGGTAGTAGTAGGCCAGGTTCGTGAGGTGTCCTTCCTCGTCAGACGGATAGCCTGCATCTACTGGCAAGTGTTCCGTCAACGTGACGATCAGGAATTCCAGCGTCTCCGTGGCGAAGTCCAGCTCTGTCACAATGATACCTCGCTCTCCAGTGGGATGAGGGCGAGGCCCGTGGCGCCACTTTCCTTCAATCGGGTCGCGAGATCTTCACGGACGAGGATAACGCGCGGAAGTCGGGAGATGCGGAAGATGTTCCGAGCCGTATCCACGCGCGAGGCATCAAGGACCAGTCGGGTCAGTTCAGTGAATTCGCCAGGGGCAAGCGCGCTCTCCTCGTAGACGCTTTCTCCCAAGTGGACGCAGTCGATCTGCCCAAGGATGTTGGCAATGAAAAAGGGCCCCGTGTCTCGTCGTCCCTTATGGTTGATGAGTTCGATGGGCAGGAACTCGATGGCAGTTGTCGCGTGGCGCTCAAGAACGTCGCGGATTCGCTCCGAAACGATGAGATAACCCAACGTGTTGGTGACGATGTCGAAGGTCGCTTTGCCCCCCATGCGTCGCGACATCGGAAGGCCGAGAGGATGGGGCGGGAACCGATTCCCGAGCGGAATGCCTTCGGTGGCCTGCCAGATGTGCTCGAAATACGAGGGGTGTTGGTCCAGCACGCATCCATCCGGATGCGCCCCTGCGCTGAGAACGAAGTAGTGGCTCATACCTGGGGCGTCACCAATCGATGCTGTCGAGCTTCAGATTGTCGAGATTGATGCCGGGATTCCGCTCGCCCGCATCAATGAGGAACTTACGGATGGCGGAGGAGGCCTTCTCCAGTTCCTTGCGGCAGTCTTCTTTGTTGTCGTCCGTGAGCGTGTGGTCCGTCTTGTCCTTGTTTTTGGCCAGCTTCGCCTTCAATGCATTGAGGCGTTTTCCAAGTTCTAGACTGTACTGACCATGTTCCGCAGGACCATCTGGTGGGACATGAGTTGGCAGCTTCAGCATTCTGGCCACCGTGTACTGCTTGGGGAGGATGATGACGTTGGGCATCTCGTTGATGTTCCAGCGAGTCGCCAGGAGCAACCGTCGTTCCTCGTCGTCAGGGAAGGCCGCCTTTATTTCACCACACGCGATGACGTGATGCGTGTTGTGCCAATACGGGGTTTTCCACTCGGTGAAGTTGGCGCCGCGATCGAGGTCCCAGGCCCCTGCCGCGGGAGCCGACGCATGGCTGTTGGCGACGACCGTTCCGCGCTTGGTGTAGGTCGGGCCGAGCCGGTCGGCCCAGGTTTGAATCCAGCGCTCTGGGGAGCGAAAGCTTGGGATGTTGTAGATATGGCTCTCCGACGCTTTCGAATAGTCGTGAGCGTTCTTCCGGTAATCGCACCGCGGAAACTCCTTGGCGTTGTAGTCCGCATGCCGCCAGAGGCAGCCCGTCGTCTTGGGGCTGGTTTTATGCTCGTTTTCGACCCAGTCAGCGAGATGCTCTTTGACGGCCATTTAGGTCTCCAGGTGCGTTCCGACGGGTTCGCGTCGGAAGTCGGGCTCAGACGGAGAGTTGGTCGCTCCGGGCCGAGGCACGTGCGATGCGCCGCAGTTCCTTGAGCGTCGCAGGTCCCACGTTTCCGAGGTGGGTGTCACCTTCTGTGGCGAGCAGTTGCTGGATGCACGCTGCCAGGCGCCGTGTCAGGAGCCCTGGCGCTTGGAGCCCCACCGCCGCGGTCTCGGCGCACGCCGAGTCGTTTCCAAGGAAGTAGTGCGCCACCATCCAGTAGTTCGTCAGCACGGGGTGCTTACGCCACGAGGTGCGCTCTGCCTCCCATTCAGAGAGCCCGGGAGCTTGTGCGAGTTGCTCCGGTAAAAGGTCGGTCGGCCGTCCCCATACCATCCGCATGAGCCAGCGGGAGCGAAGGTAGAGCTGCGCACTGTCCGGAGGGTCGAGGGCTGTCTGCTGGGCATGTCGCTCTGCGGCCAGCTCCGTGTCCAGCGTGGAAGTGATCCCCAGGAGTTGTTCGTAGCGCGCGAGTCCGACGTCACCGGGAGCCGCGCCTGCTTCGGGGGCCGCCTCGGAACTCCATTGGGTGACGATGAACGACTTGAGGCTTTGCGCTTCGCCGAGTTCCCCACGTTCGTGGCGAAAGCCGTGTACCCGCAGCAGCCCCAAAGAGTCCGGCAGAAGGCTGGCGAGGACGCGGTCCCCCGACGCATCCTCACTCAAGGGAAAGAGCCCCGCGAGGAGACCCTCCGCGTTCTGGGCGAGGAAGTTCCCCGATGAGAGCGCTTCCGTGGACTGAGGCGCCTCCGGGTTGAAGAAGTCCAGGAGCAGGGAACGGTCCCCAGCACGCCAGTAGTCTTCTGCACCCTCATCAAGGCCCAGGGCGGACTCGATGGCGAGCCAGTCATTGAACTCGCTGGGCGGCTCCCACCCGAAGGCGGCTTCAAAGCCCTGGCGCAGCGCCGCCAGCCCCTCCGAGTCAGTGTCCGCGAGTCGCTCGCGGAAGTCCTCGGGGTCGCGCGCGACCAGTAGCGACACGAGGTCCGACAGCCTGGCGCCTCTCAGCTCATCCAGTAAGAGCGCTTCGATTCGCAACATCGTCTCCTCGGACTGGAAAGCTCAGACCCGCTTGCAGCTCACGTCCCCATCCTGGGAGCGGATGAACGCGGCGGTCAGCTCCGTGCCCAGCGCCGCGCACAGCACCTCGAAGGTCCGCCGCCGGGCGCCGCCCACGACGGACGGCTGGCTGGCCAGCGTCTCCGGATGTCGCACGAAGATGTTGTAGCCCACGATGCAGCCATCCGCGCGGAGCACGGTGATGCCATCGGTGGCCATCATCCCCCGCAGCAACTGCGCGGCGGCGCGCACGGCGGTGCCCGAGCTGTCGGTGGGGTCCACGTGGTAGCGCTCCAGCAACGCCACGATGTCCAACGGACGAGGCAGGATGATGCCGTCCACGAACAGCGTGGAGCCCGCGCGCTCCCGGGGCAGCACCGCCACGAGCGCGCCGTGGGAGCCCTGCATCACCTCGAAGAGCACCCGGCGGAAGAACCCGCGCGCACGCTCGCGACTGTGCGTGGTGACGCCGGCCGTGACGACGTCCGCCAGCTCATCCATCACCTCCGGCGGTGAGGCCGACTCCACCCTCGCGCCGGACAGGTACACATGCCGGCACAGCCCACCGCCCGAGCGCAGCTCCAGGATGTTGTCGGCGAGCTGAAGCACCCCCACGACGCCCGCGCCCCTGTCCTCGACACGACGCAGCCGCTCCAGCGGCGTCTCCGCGAGAGGGAAGGGGTCCGTCCGGAAGACGCCGTAGGCGAAGCCCTCCGGGACGCGCAGCAGGTACAGCGCCCACCAGCGCCCCTGGCCCAGCGGCGCGCACTGCTTGAGCGCGCGCTGGATGGTGGCCCGCGAACGCGGCCCGATGCCGATGGCAATCGGGTCATGTCCGCCCAGGTGTTCGAGCATCTGCCCCAGGTCGTCTCCCACGAAGGCCATGGGAAACAGCGGAGCGCCCTCCTCGCGATAACGCGACAAGGTGACGATGAGCTCGCCAATGGCGTCCGCTGTCAGCTCGCACGACATCCGAGCTTCGTCCAGGAACGCGCTGACGGCCTCGGTCAGCAGGTGGCGGAAGGAGAGGACGAGAGGGGGCGAGCCCAGTCCGGCTGGGTCCGAGCCGTTCATGAGGTGCGCAGCATGGCGCATTGCCGTCGGGCACGCACGGACGGAGTAACAGCGAGCCCGGAAGCTCGTCCCCTCACCAGGGTGTCAGCGCCGCCGCGTCCACTCAGGGCGCACGGCCCGTCAGGACAAGCCTGCCCGAGCCTCATCCAGCCGGGTCGCCGTCTGGTTCCAGTCACTGGTCAGCCCGTCGAGCTGCTTCAGGAGGTCGGAGAAGTACCGCGCCTCCAGGGCCTTCGACAGGGTGGCGCCGTGGGCCTCCGCCCACTTCTTCGTGACACGGGCCCGCACCTGGGCGCCCAGCAGGTCCACGAAGCGCTCCATCAGCGGCGTGGACAGCAGCGTGCCCGCCCACACCACCGCGTCATGGCCCATGCCGCCCGTGGCCACCGTCACCGCCGCCGCCGCGCCTGACGGCACGGAGTACACCAGCGTCGTCAGAGTCTGGAGCAGCTCCTCTCGCATGCCACCCTGCAGCTCCGCGGAGACCAGCTCCCGGCAGTACGCATACAGCGTGGCCCGGTCCGCCGCGTGCGCGTGCAGGGGCTCGAAGCCCAGCGGCTCCTCCAGCTTCGTCAGCGTCACCGGACCGAAGGCTTCCTCCAGCTTCGCTCGCGTCTGAGCGTCCGCGCGCCACGCGGCCACTTCCGGAGCGAAGGCCTCCACCAGCCGCCGCACCCCGTCCTTCAGCGACTCGTCCACCGCGTGGGTCGGCGTGTCCGCGCCCGGAGCCTCGGGCGCGGTGAAGGACTCGCGCACCTTGCGCGTGACGAAGGTGAGCGCCGTGGCCAGCCCCCGGAAGGGCAGTCGCACCCACTTGTGGAACTGGCTGCGCGCGTCCAACTCGTCTCGAAAGGCATCAATCAAAACGTCCGCCGGCACGGCCTTCAGCGCCGCGTGCGCCCCCACCACGTCCAGCTCGTGGCGCAGCCGCTTGCGCAGCCGGTCGGGTTCCCTCGCCGCCTCCGAGGCCGCGCGCGACACGGCCTCCAGCTCCGCGCGTGCATCCGCGAGCGAGGCCTCCAGCGCCCGGGCCTTCAGCTCGCGCGCGTGCTCGGCCTGTCCCAGCAGCGCGCCCAGGGCGGGCTTCCCGTCCAGCGGCTCCGTGGCCAGGGGCTTCAGGCCCGCCTCCACGTCGGGCTGGTGCGGCGCCAGGTAGCGCGCCAGCGCCGGGTGGCCCACGTCCTCGGCGAGCTTGTCCAGGTGCCCGCGGGCCACCTCCTCCCGCGTGGCCTCGTTGTAGACGAGCAGGTAGGGCCGCCCGTGCCCCACGGCCGCGCGCAGGAAGTCCACCAGCGCGGCGTTCTGGTACGTCTGCCGGCTCACGACGAACGCCAGCACGTCCACGGTGACGAGCAGCGCCTCCGCGCGCTCGCGGTTGTCGCGGTACACGCTGTCGAAGTCCGGCGTGTCCATGACGAGCAGCCCGCGCGGCACCGCGTCCGACAGCGTCAGGTACAGCCGGCCCGGAGGCCCCGCCTGGTCCACGGGCGCCGCGTCGCCGACGGCCACGGGCACGATGTCATAGCGCCGCGTCAGGAAGTCCTTCAGCGGCCCGGTCCATGTCTCCGGGTGGGCCGCCGCCAGGCACTGCTTGGTGAGCCCGCCCTCGGGCCTCGCGGGGGACAGCGCCGCGCCCACCAGCGCGTTGAAGAGCGTGGACTTGCCCACGTTGTTGGGGCCGGCGATGGCCACCAGCAGCAGGGGCGCGTCGGCGGAGCCCAGGCGGGGGAGCAGGTCGCGGCGCAGGCGCTCGGCCAGACGGCGCGCGAGCTCGGCGTCCGAGGCGTCCGGGAAGCGCTCGGGAGCGGGCAGGGCGTCCAGGGCGGACGCGAGGAAGGTGCGCAGGGCGTACGGGTCTCTCATCACCAGAAGTCCTCGCACCACAGCACGCGGAGCGCCCCGTGCCCAGGCACTTGTCCCGCCAGGTGTCGGCCGGGGACAGAGCGGGGGGAGCGCGGTAGGGTGGCGCCATGCGCCTTCTCGCCGCCTGCCTGCTCCTGTCGGGGCTCGTCGCCTGCACCGCCGCGAACACGAACGCCCCCGCGTCCGGCGCGCCTCACGCCAAGGGCCCGTTGCCCTTCATCGAGGATGACTACGCCCGCGCGCTCGCCGAGGCCCAGGCGAAGGGGCTCCCGCTCTTCGTCGACGTCTGGGCGCCCTGGTGTCACACGTGCCGGTCGATGAAGGCCTACGTCCTGTCCGACGCGGCGCTGGCCCGGCACGCGGGCCGCTTCGTGTGGCTGGAGGTGAACACCGACCTGACGTCGAACGCGGCGTTCCAGGAGAAGTATCCGGTGGAGTTCTGGCCCACGCTGTACGTCATCGACCCGCGCCAGGAGAAGGCCCTGCTGCGCTTCGCGGGCAGCGCCACCGTGGCGCAGTTGGAGAAGCTCTTCGAGGACGGTGAGCGCGCGTACCAGGGCGGCGTCACCGGCGCCCAGGCCCTGCTGGCTCGCGGGGACGCGCTCTACGCGGAGGGCCGCTCAGCCGAAGCCGCGGAGACGCTGGCGGAGGCCCTGGCCGAGGCGCCCGCGGACTGGTCCCGCCGGGGCCGCGCGGTGGAGTCGCTGCTGACGGCGATGTACGGCGCGAAGCAGCACGAGGCGTGCGCGCGCAAGGCGCTGGAGGAGCTCCCGAAGACGCCCCGCTCGCTGTCCTGGGCCAACGGCGCCCTGCTGGGCATGTACTGCGTGCTGTCGCTGCCGGAGGACCACGCGGCGGGGGCGGAGCTGCGCGGCGGCGTGGAGGCCAAGGTGGCCGAGGCCCTGGGGCCCCCGGCCATCGAGATGTCCGCGGATGACCGCTCCGGCCTGTACGAAGTGCGCGTGCAGGCGCGCGAGGTGGCGAAGGACACGGCGGCCGTGAAGGCCCTGTCGGAGGAGTGGCTGGCGTTCCTGGAGGCGGAGGCCGCGAAGGCGCCCAACCCCCAGGCGCGCACGGTGTTCGACTCGCACCGCATGCTCGCGGCCATGAAGCTGGAGACGCCCGCCCGGGCGATTCCCGCGCTCGAGCAGAGCGAGCAGGACCTGCCCCAGGACTACAACCCGCCCGCGCGGCTTTCGACGCTGTACCGGCTCGTCGGCCGGCTGGATGACGCGCTCGCCGCCAGCGACCGTGCCTTGGCGCGTGTTCAAGGCGCGCGGCGGCTGTCGGTGCTGTCGGGCCGCGCGGACATCCTCGTGGCGCGCGAGGACACGGCGTCCGCCGTGAAGACGCTGGAGAAGGCCATCACCTTCGCGAAGTCGCTGCCCGCCTCGCAGGTGTCGCCGCGCATGGTGGCCGGGCTGGAGAAGAAGCTCAGCGGCCTTCAGGCCTCGGCGCGGTAGCCGCCGCGCGGGTGTCCAGGTCGAACAGCGCGTAGTCCGGGGCCTGGCATTCGCGCATGGCGCCGTCGGTGAACACCATCATCGCGGCGCCGGGGACTGGCGGAGGCGGCGCGCCGTGGGCGTAGTCCACGCGCGCTCCCTCCGTGACGAGGTGCCGCAGCACGCCGTCGCGGGCACCGGTGGGAGCCAGCCCCAGCATCGCGCGGCTCCGCTTGTCGCGCGTATGGCCCACCACCTGCGTCAGGCCCGTGGGCAGGCGCCTCGGGTCGAAGCGGCGCCGGGGCGTGCC
The DNA here is from genome assembly GCF_013372585.1 of Myxococcus sp. AM010. NCBI lineage: Bacteria > Pseudomonadati > Myxococcota > Myxococcia > Myxococcales > Myxococcaceae > Myxococcus > Myxococcus sp. AM010. Next base: position 114,561 of record NZ_JABXEO010000005.1, on the reverse strand, counting down.
GCGCACCCGCTCCGCGTCCTCGGGCAGCAGGCTGGGGCGCTGGTAGAAGATGCCCGTGCCCTCGCCCTGGGCCGCGTTGCCCGGGTGGTGCAGTCCCGGAATGACGAGCGGGCCTCGAGTCCATCCCGCCACCGCCGCGTCCAGGGCCGCGTTCAGCGCCGCCGCCACCTGGTTCGCGTCCCCTCGCTGGGAGGGAGGCAGGGGCGTCACGTCCAGGTCCTCCCGCGTGACGCCCGCGTGCAGCACCAGCAGGTCGGGGGCCGCGGCGTGGGCCACGCGGAAGCGCTTCACCCGCAGCAGGTGCTCCACCCAGGTGCGCTGCACCTCGCGGAAGTTGCCGAAGTCGCGCGCCACCAGCTCCGCGGAGGGGACCTGCGGCCAGCGCGCGAGGAACGCCTGCTCCGCGGCTTCGTCCGTCTCCCCGCCCTGGTAGATGCGGTCCGCTTCGGCCTGGGCCTCGGCGAAGCGCGCATCCGAGAAGCCGGCCAGCTCACCCACCCGTCCCAGGTCGTGGTTGCCCAGCAGCATCACCGCCTGGTTCGCCGGGTGGGCGGCCAGCCACGCCACCAGCGCCAACCCACTGGCGGCGACGGGCGCGCGCTCGGGGGGCTTGCCCCAGTCGAAGTGGTCGCCCACCGAGATGAGCTGCACGTCGGAGCGAAGCCAACCATCGCCGGCCAGCAGCTCGTGGTGCGCCAGGATGGCCAGGACCTGGTCCAGGTCGGCCTGCGGGTCCCCCATGACGAGCCGCCGCCGCCAGACCTGGTCCTCCGCCGGGACGGAGCGTGGTGCCTCCGCCGCGGCCTCGGCGGCCCGCGCGAGCGCGGCCTGGATGGATGACGTCTTGCTCACGAGCTCTGGAAGAAGCGGGCGATGAGCGCCGAGCGGCTCTCCACCTGTGCCTTGCTCAGCAGGTGCGTGACGTGGACTTCCACCGTGCGCTCGGCGCAGCCCAGCCGGCCGGCGATGGACTTGTTCGTCTCGCCCTGGATGATGTGCGTCAGCACCTCGGACTCGCGCGCGGTGAGCGACCAGCGCGCCGACAGCGCCTGCACGCGCGCGGCGGCGCTGGACGCGGTGCCGGTGTCGATGGCCAGGTAGTGGGGTGGCAGGCCGGTGGTGAGCAGCGGCGTCATGGTCAGCGGGCCGGAGCAGGGGATGCCCTGGGCGCCGCGGCGCAGGGACTCCATCAGCTCCGGGTCATGCCGCTCCAGCCGCGCGCGGCCGGCGTTGTTGGCGTGCACCACGCGGCCGCTGGAGCTGACGACCCAGGCGGCGCGCCCCAGCGCTTCCATGGCGACCTGGAGCGCCGAGGACATCAGGCCCGACTCGCGCAGCCGCGTCTCCATGGTCAGCCGCCGCTGGAGCGCGGGCGTCAGGGCCTGGAGCAGGCGCTGCTCGCGCTCGGTGAAGGGCTCGGCTCGGGCCAGGCCCACCCAGCCCAGGAGCACCGGCCCATCACAGACGAGCGTGCGCAGCCATTGCATGTTCTCCACGCCGAGCTGCCGGAACATCGCCGCGGAGCGGACGCTGATGCGCTCCCGGGTGCTCTCCAGCGACTCCTCGCTCATGCCCAGCCGGCGCCCCACCTCGCTGGCCGACAAGTCATGCAGCGGCAGCTGGCGGGCCGCCTCGGTCTCCGTCAGCGAGCGGAAGTGCAGCGCGCGGTTGCGCTGCGCGGGCTCGGGCCGGGCGGGATTGAACCAACCCCAAGGGTCTCCCCAGGCAGACACCTGGCTTTCGATGGCCGCATTCACTGTCGCGGTAGGGAGTGGGAAGCCCGCGCAATAGGAGTAGCTCGCGTGGTAGCGCTCGGGGCCCACGTCCACGCCATAGGCCACGGCGCGTTCGGCCCGCAAAGCCTCTCGTAAAGCACCTAGCACCGGGGGTAGGGATTCCGTCCCGGGCTCGGCCTCCACGAGCATTGCCTCAAGGTCCGTCAGCAGGCCTTGCTCCTCGGAATTCAAACGAATCACGGTGTGTGAAGTATACGCCCGTCAGGGATTGCGCCCAGTACTTGGCCACCCTTCACGCACATCTCGAACGTCCAGAATTGTCCCGACAGAAACTTCCTGGCTTTCAGATGTTCTGGGTTTTTTCTGACCCGGGGATTTCCCCCATAGCCGGACACGGGGCAGTGGCGGAACACTCTCATGTCGGCCCCCGGGGGGGAGGGCCGCCGCGGTGGACTGTGAGCGCGCGCCGGGCGCTCGGTTTCGGGTGCCCGGTGCGCCGCTCCTTTCCCTCACGCCTGTCGCCCGCACGCCAACCCACGAGGATGGCTGCCTTTGTGGGCCCACCAGACCTCATGGGGCATGCAGGATGCGAGGCAGCCGCCCGGCGGGCACCACCCTGCGCAGGAAATGAAGCATGCCCAGGCCCAGGTAGGCCATGCCCAGGGCCAGCGCCGCCCAGCCCAGCCAGGCGCTGACGGCGCCCGTTCCCAGGCCCACCAGGGACCAGATGGAGAGCGCCGAGCCCACGCCCCAGGGCATGGCGGTGCGCAGGTGGGGGCCGCTGAAGGCACCGCCCAGCGCGCAGAAGGCGGCCGCCATGACGCCAAAGCCGAACCACTTCGGCTCCTGGACGGGGAAGATGGCCGCCATGGATAGCAGCGCCGTGAAGAGTCCGAGAATCGCGAGTCCCAGGGTCATGGCTTACTCCGTGGCCGTTCCTGGGAAAGGTGCTCACCGGGCGCGTAACGCGTAACGCACCTTCGGTTCGTGGGCTTCGCGGTATGCCGCATGGTGTCGTGCTCAAAGGCGCGAAATCGCACCATTCTTCCGCTCGGCACGCTGCTGGCTAGGCTGCCAGTCGGTTGTACCACCGTGCGACGGCCGGCCCACGTGGAGAACGGATGGACACCTGGAAATGCGTTCAATGACGACGAAGAAGTCCGTGAAGCGCGCGTTGTGCATGGCGGTGGTGATGACCGTCTCCGGTTGCAGGGCGCCCGCTGCGTTGGGGCCCGGGGGCGGCATGAGCGCTTCGGAGGGCTCCGACTCCGGCGCTTCGTCCGAGGGCTCCAACTCCGGCGCTTCGTCCGAGGGCTCCGACTCCGGCGCTTCGTCCGAGGGCTCCGACTCCGGCGCTTCGTCCGAGGGCTCGGGTGAATCGAGCCAGTCGGACTCGGGTGCGTCGTCGGAGGGCTCGGGCGACTCCAGCCAGTCGGAGTCGAGTGGCTCCAGTGGTGAGGAGGGCTCCAGCCAGTCGGAGTCGAGCGGTTCCAGCGAAGAGGGCTCCAGTCACTCCGAGTCGAGCGGCTCCAGCGAGGAAGGCGCGAGCCACTCCGAGTCGAGCGACAACGAGTCCACGGAGGTCGCCTCCCGAAGCTCCGAGGAAGGTGGAACGAGCGAGGGCTCGGCTGGAACGGAGAAGGCGGACGGCGAGGCGTCGCGCTCCCGCAGCGACAACAGCAGCCAGTCGAACAACAACGACGTGGCGTCCGCGGTGACGGTGGCCGCGTTGGTGGTGGGGCTCGGCATCATCATCTGGCAGGCGTATGCCGCGGCGGAGCGGCGGCGCCGAGGGGTGTCTCCGAAAGAGGCGGGTCGCGCGGCCCAGGTGTACCTGCGGGCGCGCACGCACCAGCTCCGTGAGGACCTCGCGCTGGGCGCGGGGCCGACGGTGGAGGACCTGGCGGCGGCGGCGCGCATCCGCCGTGAGCACCTGGGGCTCTTCGGGCGCGTGCTGCGCGCGAACCGGAAGGAGCTGCTGGAGATGGCCGAGGCGAGCACCCTCACTCCGGACCGCGCGCTCGCGTGGCTGGAGCGGGTGGGCGAGCTGGCTCGGGCCGAGCCTCGGTTGGAGGAAGATCGCCGCGCGTTCCTCGCGGCACCGGCCCTGGAGGGCACCGCGACGGTGGCGCACTGATGCGCTGGCTGGGGCTGCTGGCGCTCGTCTTCGCGCTGCCGGTGCACGCCGAAGAGGCCCTGTCCGCGCGCGTCCATGCGCTGAACCAAGCGGGCGTGGTGCTGCGGGGCGCCGCCGCGACCAGCGCGGACCTGGTGACGGAGGTGGAGGCGGGGCTGGCGGCCCTGCCTCCGGCGATGCGGCGTCCACCCGGTGGCCCCCTGGAGCTGGTGCTGCACGCGGAGGCCGCGCCGCTGGGCCTGGGCGATGGCTCCCCCGCGCGCCCGGACTGGACGGAGGGCCGCGCGCGGTTCCACCTCTACCAGTACGCCCCGTCGGACGAGCGCCGGGCCACGCTGCGCCTGTCTCGGCTGACGGACGCGGAGTCAGCGCGGCTGTGGCGCCGGCGCGCGGTGGTGCACGCGGTGATGCAGCGCTGGGATGACGCGAAGGGCTGGAGCGGCACCCCGGCCTGGCGCCGGCTGTCGGGTTGGCTGAAGCCCTTCGAGCGGCCCCTGGTGTGGAAGGAGGAGGTCCGCCTGCGCTACGCCGGCGCCTTCAGCCGCGCCATGGGCCAGCGCAGCGCCTCGTTGGATTGGGTGACGTTCGCGGAGGAGCTGCTCGTGCCCGTGGAGTCCCTGCGCGCGGACGCGCTGCCGGTGGATGACCACGTCCGCTGCCAGGAGTTCTCCAAGGCCCGCGCGCTGACGGAGCAGTTGGAGGCGTCGGGCCTGGGCACGCTGCCCCCGCGCGGTGACTGCCCCGCCTTCGACGCCTGGGCGGAGCTGGAGTCCCTGTCGCACTTCGAGGTGCTGCTGGTGGCCTCCACCGGCCGCCAGCCGGAGTCCCTCTTCGGACACCTGCTGCTGCGCCCCGTGTGGCGCGAGGGCGAGGTGCCACGCGGGCCCACCTTCGAGCGGGTGGTTCAGCTGGTGGCGCTGACCGGCATGGAGTCCAAGGGCCTGGGCTACGTGGTGAAGGGAATGACGGGGGCCTACGACACCGTCTTCCTCACGGGGACGATGGGCGACCTGTCCCACGAGGCGCTGGAGCTGGAGCAGCGCTCCATCCGCCGCTTCCGCCTGCGCCTGAAGCCCGGCGAGGACGCGCGGATGCTGGAGCGGGTGTGGGAGCTCGAGCGCCGTGGGTACATGGGCTACTACTTCTTCACGGACAACTGCGCGAGCGCGCTCGTCTTCCTGCTCAACGGCGCGCTGGAGGGCGGGCGGCAGCTTCGTCCTCCCGGCACGCTCTGGGTCCTGCCCACCGCGACGCTGGACACCCTGGCCCGGGTGCAGGTGGAGGGACCAGGGGGCGAGACCTCCTCCCTCCTGGAGCACATCCCGGATGCGTTCGAGTCCACGGGGGACCGCGCGGTGCGCGCGCACTCGGCGCAGCAGGAGGCCCTGGACGCGCTGGCCGGGCATGTCGGCGCCGATGAACTCGCGCGTCTTGGGGGCGTGCATGCCCGGCTGGCGTCGCCGGAGCCACAGGTTCGCGCCCGGGCCTATGACGACCTGCCCGGCGTGGTGGCCGCGATGATGCACTCGGCGAAGACGGCGTCTCGCGACACGGTCCGCGCGCACCTGCATGCCTTCGTGGCGCACGCGGTGCGGGTGGAGCGTGCCGCGGTGGACCGGGCCGACGGCGAGCGGCTGCGTATCGAGCGCGAGCGGCTGCTCGCGGTGAAGGTGCCGGTGGCGGGCTCCGCGCGGGCCGGTATCGCCGAGCGCCAGCGCGTCTTCGAGACCGAGGACGCGCTCCAGCGGCGGCTCGCGGTGCTGGACCGCGTCACCCTGCTGAAGGACGCGCTGGCCTCCGCGGAGCGCCGTCCACCCACGCCCGAGGAGCTGCGGACGCTGGTGTGGGCCGAGCGCACCGAGGCCACCTTCCACCGGGCCACGGAGGTGCAGGGCACGCTCAATGATGGCGTGCTGGCGACCGTGGACCCGGTGGCCTTCCTGCACGAGGACCGGCGCCGCAAGGTGGCGGCGGAGGCGGCGTGGGCGGAAGGCGCGCTGAGGGAGTCCGGGGCGGGGCGGATGATGGTGGCCCTGGGCGTGGACTTTCCCGAAGGGGCCGCGGCCCGGCCCCTGGTGGGGCTGCGCACGGCGGGCATGGCCGAGGCCCTGGGCGATGCGCGGCTCCACGGCTTCCAGCCGAGCAGTGAGCTGCGGGTGCTCGATGGCGAGCTGTTCCTCCTCCCGCGCTGGGGGCTGCCGAAGGTGGTGGCCTCGGACCTGACGCTGTTGGGCTACCGCACGCTGCTGCGCGAGCTCCCCCAGTTCCGTGACTCCGTCTGGGATTCGCTCGGCTGGGGTGCCGAGGCCCGCGTGGCGTCGAGCGACGCGCGCCTGCTGCGCTATCGCGCATCGGTGCAGGCGGAGGCGTTGATGGTGCTGGACGAGGACGCGCGCTTCTCTCGCTTCACCACGGTGGGCGTGGGCGGCCTGGCCGCGGTGCACTGGAACCGGGAGGGGCTGACGCCGGCCGCGGGGCCGCGCCTGTCCCTGGCGCATCGGATGGGGCTGTTCGGCTCGGGCGCCAACGCGGTGCGGCTGGAGGCGGCCTACGCGCCCACCTGGCGGGTGGGGGACACACACTTCACCCATGAGGCGGGCGCGGCGCTTCAATTGGAGGTGTGGTTGGGCCGCGCGGGGCCCTTCGGCGTGCTCCTCACGCCCCGCGCGCAGGTCCGGTGGGAGGGGGCGATTGCGCCCACGCCCCACTGGGAAGCCCTGTCGCCTTCTACGTGGTTGGCCGGCTCGGCGGAGCGGCGTCTGGCGCTCGGGTTCGAGGTGCGCTGACGGAGGCGGGCTCGCCGATGCTGTAGCGCGTCCAGAACGGGTGGCTGATGGCCCCCGTCACCGCGCCGATGAAGAGTCCGATGACGTAGAGCGCCGTGTACCCCCAGAAGCCCAGGCCATAGAAGAGGTGGCTCTGGGTCGCCATACCGATGAAGATCAAGAAGGCGAGGGCGGTGGGCACCGCGACGGCGGAGAGGGCGGCCGCGCCGAGCGCGCGCGGCAGCCTGCGCGCGTGGAAGCCGCCGAAGGTGCCGGCCATGAGCCCGTTGAACAGGGGCAGGAAGAACAGGGCCAGGCTGGTGAGCGCCATCACCAGCGTGCTCACGATGAACCGGTTGTGGACCGGATTGATGGTGTCTGGCTTGAAGGTCAGGTCCGCCGGTATCTCCCGGTAGATGTATTCGTAGCGCGGCTTGGGACCGGCGAGGGCCTTCTCCGGGTCCTGTGTCAGGATGCGCTCGGGCATGTCTGGCTCCCTTCCTCGGGGGCGAATCAACGTGTGCCTGATGGTCATGAGGTTGTGACGCCAGCGGGGATGCGGAAGGGCCGCTGGCCGCATCGAGGGGCGGGCCACCTGCCGGGCGCTGGAATCCCCCCCTCCGGAATACTCGCGGAGTCCCTGGATACCGGAGCCAAGGGGAGCCGAAGATGCGCGCCGGACTTGGCGGACGGTGGCCTCCGGCTATGCTGCCGCGCCCGGCTGCACCCCCATCCCTGCCCGTACGGAATTTCCCATGAGCTTTCGCCGCAAACTGCTGACCCTCGCCCTTGCCTCTTCCTCCCTGCTGGCCGCCTGCGTCGTGCAGCGTCCGTTCTATCGCGACGTCGTCCAGCCCGCGGGCTCCTCGGTGACGGCCGGCACCCCGGTGGACCTCATCGTCCTGGACTCGGACACCAACCAGCCCGTGAAGGGCGCCAAGGTGCTCTGGGGCGAGGACTACCGTTCGCGCGAGTCCTACGTCACGGACGAGGAGGGCCGGGTGTCCTTCGACGTGACGCCGGAGCTCCTGAAGGAGAACCCGCTGGTGGAGGTGGTGCTGCCCAAGGGCGTTCAGGGCTACCGCCTGCAGGTGGTACCGGCGGTGGATGCCGCCGCGCCCGAGGCGCCGGAGGCCCCTGCTGCTCCCGCGGCCCCTGCTGCTCCCGCGGCCCCTGTCGCTCCCGAGGCTCCCGCCGTGCCGGAGACGCCGGCGACGGAGGCTCCCGCCGCGGCGCCTGAAGCCGGCAACTGAGTCCGTTCCCTCCTTCCGCGCGAGGCTCAGCCGAGCTTCGCGTGGAGGAAGTCCACGGTGCGCTGCCACGCCTTCGCGGCGTTGTCCGGTGAGTAGACCTCCGGACGCGTGTCATTGAAGAAGGCGTGCTGGGCGTCGTAGCGGTGAAGCTCCACGGGGACGCCGCCGCTCTTCAGCTTCTTCTCCAGCGCGTCCACCCGCTCCGGCGAGCACCAGTCGTCATTCGTCGCGAAGTGCCCCAGCACGGGCGCGCGGATGCGCGACACGTCCGCTGCCTCCTCCGGTGGAATGCCGTAGAAGGGCACGGCGGCGTCGAGCCCCGGCTCATTCGCGGCGGCCAGCAACGTCAGCGCGCCGCCCATGCAGAAGCCCATGATGGCCACCTTGGTCCCGGGCTTTCGCGCGCGCAGCGCCTCCACCGCGGCGCGCAGGTCCGCCGTGGCCTTGCCCCAGTCCAGGGACTTCAGCATCGCATTCGCCTCGTTGGCGTCCTTCGTCACGCGGCCTTCGTAGAGGTCCACCGCGAAGACGGTGAACCCTTCGCGCGCCAGCCGGTCCGCCACGTCGCGCGTGTGCCCGTTGAGGCCCCAGTACTCGTGGATGAGCACCACCGCTCCGGGCGCGTCGCCCTTCGGGGCTTCACTCAGATAGCCCGCCAGTGACTGGCCCTGCTTGCCGGTGAGCTGCGTCTGTCCTGTCATGGCTTCATCCTCGCGAGAGAGTGGAAGGGGGGCGCAGCTTAACGGCCGATTCAGCGTTTGGTGGCGATGACGGTGCTCAGCACGGAGAAGGGCTCTGGCATCAGGCCGTCGCGCACCTCGACGGTGAAGCCCTCCGCTTCGAGCAGCGCGCGGGCCCGGGGCACCAGGAACGTCAGGTAGTACATGACGAAGGGCGGCTTCCACAGCGCGTTGCGCGCGCGCATGGCGGCGTTGAAGCCCTTGGCCATCCAGTAGCCCGGGCGGAGCTTCGACGGCGGGTGCGCGGTGACGAAGAGGAAGCGGCCTCCGGGACGCAGCGCGCGGGCGATGCCACGCACGAGCCTGGGCTCGTCCTCTTCGAGGATGTGCCCGAAGGCGCCGAAGCTGGTGACGACGTCGAACACGCCGTCGAAGGGAAGCGCCAGCGCGTCGCCCTGGATGAACTCCAACGCAGCGGTGCCCGGCGCCTGCGCGAGCTGCAGGCGGGCCTCGTCGAGCATGCCCTGGCTGAGGTCGAAGCCCACCACGCGCTCCCGCGCGAGCGGGCGCAAGAAGCGCATGGCCGCGCCGGTGCCGCAGCACACGTCCAGCGCGCTGCCGACGCTGCCGGGCGCGCCCAGCTGGGCCATGGCGGCCTCGAGCACCGCATCTGGCGTTCGAAAGGGCGTGTACTCGAACTTGGGCGCGAGCAGGTCGTAGCCGTGCTCGATGGACGTGAGGGCCTGCGCGGCCAGCTCCCGGAGGGTGGGGCCCTTGCGGTGGAACATGGTGTCTGGGGGTGTATCGCACCCACACCGGCCCCTCCCTCTGAAAATGCGGCTGGTATCGGGCATTGAATGTTCCGCCGGGTGCCCCGTCAGAAGGTTCAAGCAGGACGACGGAGGAGGACGACAATGGCGCTCAAGACGGGTCTCGCGGTGCTGGCTTTCGGAATGATGTTCCTCGGCTCCACGGCCGCGCATGCGAAGGACGACCACGAGAAGTCGCGGTTCTCCCAGCAGCACCGGCATGACGGCCGCGGCGGCAACTTCGGTGTCCACGTCGACGTCCGCCGCCACCCGGGGCCCGCGCCGCTGCCGCCGCCGCACGCTCGGGGCCGCTACGAACTGCAGACGGTGAACCGCTGGGTGCAGGGCCGCAACGAGCGCGTGTGGGTCCCCCAGGTGTGCCGCGAGCGCAACAACCGCCGCTCGCGGGTGACCCGGTGCACCGGTGGCTTCTACGAGCAGCGCTGGGTGCCGGCCCGCTACGAGCCGGTCCAGGAGTGGGTGTGGGTGGCCTACGCGCCGGGCCGGGTGCACATGGCCAGCGCCGGCCGCCGCTAGACGCTTCGAGTATCGGGGGACCGCGCCGCGGGCGCGCCGGGATACGGGGGTAGCCCGGCGCGCTTCGCGGCAGCAGGTCCGCAGTGCCTTTCCTCGCAGGGCCTGTTAGTGAATGCGCCGCATGGCGACCGCATTCATCACCGGGGCTGGCATCCGCATCGGCGGCGCGGTGGCTCGGGCGCTTGGGTGCGCGGGCTATGACCTGGCGCTCCATGCGAACCGCTCCCTTGAGCCGCTGGAAACACTGGCGGATGAACTCCGAGGCCTCGGCCGCCGCGTCACCCTGCACGCCGCCGACCTGAGCCGCCCGGAGGCCGTGGACTCCCTGGCCGCGCAAGTGCGTGAAGCGTGGCCCGCGCTGGACGTGGTGGTCCACAACGCGGGCCTCTTCGAGCGCACCGACTTCGCCGCCATCTCCCGTGACCAGTACCGCGCCATGATGGCGGTGAACCTGGACGCGCCCTTCTTCCTCACCCAGGCCCTGCTCCCCGCGCTGCGCGCTGGCAAGGACCCGTTGGTGGTGCACCTCACCGACGTCGGTGGGGAGCGGCCGGTGAGCCACTACGCGCACTATTCGGTGAGCAAGGCGGGCCTCATCATGCTCACCCGCGCGCTGGCGGTGGAGCTGGCCCCGCACATCCGCGTCAACGCCGTGTCACCCGGCACCGTGGCCTTCCCCGAGGACTTCGACGCCGAGGCCCGCGACGCGGTGCTGCGCCGCATCCCCATGGGGCGCGAGGGCACCGTCGAGGACATCGCCCGCACCGTCGTCTTCCTCGCCCGCGAGGCGCCGTACATCACCGGGCAGGTCATCGCCGTCGATGGCGGCAGGAGCGCACAGCTATGAGCGCGGAGCACGCATTCCATCCTCCCGTCGTCACGACGCCGGACGGCCGGCCGCTGGACGTCATCGAGATGCGGGGACTCACGGTGGACTGCATCGTGGGCATCTTCAACCGGGAGCGCCTCGCGGCCCAGCCGCTGCGGCTGGACGTGGCCCTGTTCCTGGACACCCGCGCCGCCGCGGTGGGCGGCAGGCTGGCGCACACGGTGAACTACGGCCGGCTCGCGGGGGAGCTGCGCTTCCTTCTAGAGGCTTGTCGCTTCGAGCTGCTGGAGTCCGCCGTCGAGACGGTGTGCCGCTACGTGCTGGCGCCGCCCACCGACGATGTCCCGCGCGCGCAGGTCCACGCGGCCACGGTGCGGGTGACGAAGCCGCTGGCGCTGGGGGGGCTGGCGGTGCCGTCGCTCCAGATTCACCGCACGGCCGCGGAGATGGTGTACGGCCGGGAGGAGAAGGGCTTTGGCCGCGTGGACATCATCCATGAGGGCGCGGGCTATGGCGTCTACCGGCTGCGGGTGAAGCCGGGAGGCTGCATCCCCACGCACGTGCACCAGCAGATGGAGGAGAGCGAGCTGGTGCTGGGCTCGGGGCTGCTGCTCCAGTTCAAGCCGGTGGTCCGGGGCATGGCCTTCAACTGGCCGCGCGGCTTCCTGCACCGCTACGACAATCCATCATCCACGGAGCAGACGGTGCTCTGTGTGGACAGGCCGGGCTTCATCCCGTCGGACGAGGTGGAGACCGAGCCGCCGCCGGAGGGGCTGCTGCCCATCACCGGCCACTCCTATTACCCGCTGGATGAGCCCGCGGCGCCGGGCTCTCCCGCGGAGCGCCAGCCGTGAGCGGGGCGGTGCCTCCTGGGAGCGCCCGCCATGAGTGAGGTGGGCACGCGCAAGGTGCTCGTCACGGGCGGCGGGACAGGCATTGGCCGCGCGGTGGCGGAGGCCCTGCTTCGCGCGGGGGGCCAGGTGGTGGTGTCGGGCCGGCGCGCGGAGGTGCTGGAGTCGCTGACGCGGGCGTGGCCGGGACAGGCCTTCGCGCTGCCGTGTGATTTGGCCTCGTCGGAGGCCCGCGAGGGGCTGCTGCGCCGTGCCGCAGGACTGCTGGGGGGGCTGGACGGCTTCGTCCACAGCGCGGGGCAGGTGGTGCACCAGCCGCCGGGCCACATCGGCGAGGACGCGCTGCGCGCGCAGCTCGAGGTGAACCTCATCGCGCCGCTGCGGCTGGGAGAGCAGGCGCTGGAGGTGTTGGAGGCGGGTGGAGCGCAGGTGTTCATCGCGTCCACGCTGGCCACGCGGCCCGTCGTCACCAGTGCGGTGTACAGCGCGGCGAAGGCGGGGCTCCTTCAGGTGATGAAGGTGCTGGCGTTGGCGGGCGCGGCGCGAGGCGTGCGGGCCAGCGCGGTGCTGCCGGGCGTGGTGGAGACGGACATGGTGCGCGAGGTGCGCCTGGCGCCTGGCGAGGGGCCGCTGTCCGAGCCCGAGTACGCGCGGCGGCAGGAGGCCCAGCTCGCGGGGCTGCGGGCGCTGCATCCACTCGGACGGCTGGGGCGCCCCGAGGACGTGGCCGAGGCGGTGCGCTACCTGCTGGGCGCGACGTGGATTTCCGGTACCGAATTGGTGCTGGATGGGGGGCTACTGCTGCGGGAGTGAGGCGCGGTAAGACGCGGCCTCGGCTCACAAGGACGATGGAATGCTCATCGACAGACGGCTTCAGCTCTTCGTGGTGTTGGCGGGGGTGTTCGTCACCTCGCTGGTGGTGGGCGACATCATCGGCGTGAAGCTGTTCGAGGCGAAGGTGGGGCCGGTGGTGGCGGTGATGTCCATCGGCATGCTGCCCTTCCCGGTGACGTTCCTCCTCACGGACATCCTCAACGAGTTCTACGGGAAGAGGGCGGCCCGCTTCGTGACGTGGGTGGGCTTCTTCATGGCCATCTTCGCGTTCGTGGTGATTGCCATCGCCGTGCAGGTTCCGTGGGCGCCGCTGACGCGTGCGCCGGACTTCACGGGCGCGGTGGAGGGCTCGTTCAACAACGTCTTCGCCGGCTCGCAGCGCATCCTCGTCGCGTCGATGATTGCGTACCTGGTGGGCCAGTTCTGCGACATCGCCATCTTCAACGGGCTCAAGCGCCTGACGCGCAACCGGCTCTTGTGGGTGCGGGCGACGGGCTCCACGCTGGTGTCGCAGCTCATCGACACGGTGGTGGTGCAGTACGTGGCGTGGACGGGCGTGCTGCCCAACTCCACCATCGTCGACATCATCTACACGTCCTACGTGGTGAAGCTGCTGGTCGCGGTGGGCCTGACGCCCTTCATCTACCTGGGCCACGCCTTCGTCGAGCGCAAGCTGGGCATCGCCCCCGTGGTCCTGGGTGAGAATGGCGAACCCATTGTGCCGCCCGCGCAGCCTGTCACTCCGGAGGAGCAGCCCCGCGCCGCCTGAGCGCGGGGCTCAGCGGCTCAGCTTCCCTGCCGCGCCAGCGGCGTGAGGATGTCCGTCCAGTGGGAGAAGAGGGAGAAGTGCCCGCCGCCCGGGAAGAAGCGGGGCACCGCGCGCGGGAGCCGGTTCGCCAGGTACCGTCCCATCTGCGGCGGGACGATGCTGTCTCCTTCCCAGTACCAGAGGTCCACCTCCGTCCGAATCTCCTCCAGGGGGACGTTCCACGGCTGCGCGAGGATGTGGGCCTCGCGCCGCATGCCCGCCACCCCGTTGCGCGTGGCCTCGTACCGCCAGCCCTGCACCTGCGCGGCGATGCGCGGGTCCGCGAGCACCGCGCGGTCATCCGCCGACGCCTGGGCGCGCAGGCCCGCCAGCGCCCGCGCGGGATTGGCGCGCACCTGCCGGTCATGCATGGCCATCAGCGGATGCAGCAGCCACTCCGGCCACGCGGCCATGGTGTACGCGTTGCGATAGTCCCGGTTCACCCCCGCCATGGCGCCCGGCCGAGCCAGCGGCGCCGCGCCAGAGACCACCGCCGCGCGGGTGATGCGCTCGCCCAGCTTCCAGGCGGACGCGGCGACGTAGGGCCCGCCCGCGGACACGCCGAAGAGGGCGAAGCGGCCAATCCTCAGCGTGTTGGCCAGCTGCTCCAAATCATCGGGGAAGTCGAGCAGCGTGCGCCCGGGCTGGTAGTCCGACAGGCCATAGCCCGGCCGGTCCGGAGTGATGAGGCGCACGCCCAGCGCGTGGGTGAGCCGGTCATCCGGGTGGCGCATGTGGCGCGAGCCCGGGTTGCCGTGGATGAAGAGGACGGGGAGGCCGCTCAAGTCTCCAGACTCGACGTACGCGAGCCGCCGGCCGTCCCGCAGGTGGACGGTGCCTTCGCGGACCTGCACGCCCACGGCTTCGGTTTCGGACGAGACGTTCATGGCTCCATCGGCTTCGAGCGCGCGCCAATCCACGCGGAAATGGAGGGCCACACCTTCGTCGCGCCCTTGCTGGAGGCGGACAGGCCGATGTGGCCCACGGGGTAGCGCCGCGTCTCACAGTCCTGCGAGCTGACCAGGGAGGGCAGCGGCTCGCTCATCGCGGGCGGCGCGATGGTGTCGTGCTCGGCGATGACGTTGAGGATGGCGCACTGGATGCGGCGCAGGTCCACGCGCTCGCCGCCCACTTCCATGAGGCCCTGGGCGAAGAGGTTCTGCTGGTAGCAGTCCTTGATGTACTGCCGGTACACCTCGCCCGGGAAGGGCACGGGGTCCGCGCCCCAGCGCTCCATGGCCAGGAACGTGGTGACGAACTCCGGGTCGTCGATGCGGCGGCACACCTCCAGCCAGCGGGTGAGGCGCTGCACCGGCGCGGCCATGAGGAAGCCGCTCTCCAGCACCGGCGTGGGCACGTTGCCGTAGGCGTCCACCAGCGAGTCCACGTCGAAGTGGCTGGCGGACGTCCACAGCGTGTAGAGGCCGCCCTTGCTGAAGTCCACCGGCGTGGCCTGCGCCACCAGGTTGCGAACGCCCTGGGGGTACAGGGCCGTGTACGCCAGGGCCATGGTGCCGCCCATGCAGTAGCCGTAGAGCGTCAAATCCCGGCTCTTGCTCACGCGCAGCGTCCACCGCACCGCCGTCTGGATGAGCCCGCCGAGCAGGTCATCCCAGGTGAGCCGCTCCTCGTCCTGGCCCGGCACCCCCCAGTCGATGGCGTAGACGTCGTAGCCTTCGCGGGTGAGGTGCTCGATGAGGCTGCGCCCCGGCAGGAAGTCGAGGATGTACCAGCGGTTGATGAGCGAATAGACAATGAGGATGGGCGTGCGGTGGCGCCGGCGCGGGGCCGCGTAGCGCAGCAGCCGCATGCTGCCGCGCGTGTACACGACGGTGTGCGGCGTGGCGCTGATGGGCGGCTCGCGCACGCCCGAGGCCCTCTCGATGAAGGGCTTGAGGTACGGATACGGATTGAAGGGCCGCGACTTGAGCGCGTGCGCGACGGCGCGAGTCAATTCGACCTGGCCGGTGACGAAGGAGCGAAGACGCTGGGGCGTGGACGCGGTCATGTCAGCGGCGGCGCTTGGAGGGCGCGCGCTCCTTGGGCGTGGGCGCGGGGGACTCGGGCTCCGCGCCTTCCTGACGGTGGAGCAGGTCCACCACCAGCTCCAACTGGGTGCCGAGCGCCTCCACCTGGTCATTCATCCGGCGGAGCTGGTCGCGCAGGGTCTCCACCTCGGAGGTGGTGGGCAGGCGCAGGGTGCGCAGCGCGCCTTCCACCAGGCCATTGCGGCGGACGCGGGCGTTGAAGCCCTGCCGCATGAGGGAGCCGCTCACGCGCAGGTACGAGGGGCTCTCGGTGAGCCTGGCGGCTGCGCGGGTGAGGCCCTGCTCGGCGCGGGTGAACACCTTGCCGGTGCGCGTGCCTGGGTGGGTGAGGTGGCCCAGCAGCTTCAGGCCGCGGGCCAGGAGCCCCTGGGACGGCGGCGGTCGTTCCGGATGACTCATGGGCGGACAGGTTAGCCCAACACGCGGCGTTGGGGACGCCGCGGCCAGGGCTCAGCGCTGTCAAAGTGAACCGAGATTCAACTTTTGTGCCTCGAAAGGTTCGGCATGGACAGTGGCGTCGCCGGTGTAGGCGCCCAGCCGCTGCCAGCGCTCGCCCTCCCGCCGGTAGATTTCGAGGAGCTGGATGCGCGGGTCCACGAGCCACAGATGGTTCACGCCCTCGCGGGCGTAGAGCGTCATCTTCCTGGAGCGGTCCATGGCCTCGGTGGAGGGGGACAGGACGTCACAGAGCCAGTCGGGGGCGAGTTCCACACCCGTTACGTCTGGGAGTTCCGGCATGTGTTCGCGCCGCCACCCGGCGAGGTCTGGCACGAGCACGTTGCCTCCGAGGTGAAGCTCCGGCTCCGGGAGGAAGACCCAGCCTCCGGGCCCCTCTGTGTCAGGCTCCTGGTCGAACGGCCCGAGCTTCTTGCCGAGCCGGAAAGCGGCTCTGCCGTGCATCGTTCGCGGCCGGGGGCTGACGTGCAGCTCACCTTCGATGATTTCCCCGACGACGTTCGGAGGGAGGCGCTCCAACGCCTCGTACACGCGCTCCGGAGGCGACTTGTTACCCATGTCCCCAGAATGCGGCCAGACCGGGGACCTCTCAAGCCGCGCCTCTTCCCGCCCATGGATGGCTTCGCTCATGTGTCGAGCATGCGCCATACCTCTGGCATCATCCGGAGACTAGAGGACCCTGGAGGTTCACCCGGCTCAGCTCTGCCGCTTCACCGGCAGGGGCCCGAAGGACTGGGACACGGGCATCAGCGACATGACGTTGATATTCACATGCGCGGGGCGCGTGGCCACCCAGTGCACCGCGTCCGCGATGTCCTCGGGCGTCAGCGCCTGGGTGTTGGCGTAGACGGACGCGGCGCGCGTGTCGTCACCCTTGAAGCGGACGTTGGAGAACTCCGTGCCGCCCACCAGCCCTGGCTCGATGTCCGTCACGCGCACGGCGGTGCCATGCAGGTCCGCGCGGAGGTTGAGGCTGAACTGGTGCACGAAGGCCTTGGTGGCGCCGTATACGTTGCCGCCCGGGTAGGGCCACTGCGCCGCCACCGAGCCCATGTTGACGACGTGGCCCTGGTTGCGCGCCACCATGCCGGGCAGCACCGCGTGCGTGCAGTACAGGAGGCCCTTCACGTTGGTGTCCACCATTGTGTCCCAGTCCTCCACGCGCGCCGACTGCGCCAGGTCCAACCCCAGCGCCAGGCCCGCGTTGTTGACCAGCACGTCCACCTCGGCGAAGTCCGCTGGCAGCGAGCGGATGGCCCGCTCCACGGCCTCACGGTCCGTGATGTCGAGCGTCAGGGGGAGCACCCGCTCGCCCAGCTCCGCGCGCAGGGCCTCCAGCCGCTCGGTGCGCCGCCCGGAGGCGATGATTCGCGCGCCGTCCTGGATGAAGCGGCGGGCAATGGCCAGGCCGAATCCCGCGGTGGCCCCGGTAATCAGAACGTTCATGGCAGTCCCCTCGTGGAGCCAGCCCCGCGAGGGCTCGGCTCGTCAGTCGTCTTCGCCTTGATAGATGCAGCCGCTGGTGCACGTCTCGCGGACTACTACCCGGCTGAGCTGGGGCAGGCCCGGACGCAGGCGCTTCCAGATCCACCGTGACAGGTTCTCACTGGTGGGGTTCTCCAGGCCCTCCACCTCATTGAGGTAGTAGTGGTCCAGCTTCAGCCGCACGGGCTCGAAGGCCTCCTTGATGTCCGTGAAGTCCATCACCCACCCGGACTGCTCGCCCACCGGGCCACGCACGTGGACCTCCACCCGGTAACTGTGGCCGTGCAGCCGGCTGCACTTGTGCCCGGGCGGCACGTTGGGAAGCCGGTGCGCGGCTTCGAAGGTGAATTCCTTGAAGATGTCCAAGGTGTCTCCTGACAGCGGGTGGAAGCCGGCTCATATCCCGCGCGCTCCTCCCGACGTCAAGGTACGCCCGCCTCCCTGAAACACCGGCATGTCTCGCCCCGCCGCGCGCCCACGCACCCGGGGACGCCCGGCGCGACCCTTCGCTCCGCGTGAAAAATCCCCGGGAATATTCCCGCGCGCGTTGCACACATCACACTTCAGCACCCCGCGAAGGCCCACCTGTCGGTGAAGCGGAGCATCCGTCCCAACCCCGCGAAACCACGTTTCCTGTCTCCTCCCTCTACGTCCCGGCAGGCAGGGGTTGCCGCGCTCGGAGGGAATGAACAGCGCGGGGCTCGGAATTGGCGGCCGTCCTCGCGAGCGCCTCCCGCGCCGCGACCCACACCAGGAGTCCGCCAGGATGCGCAACCGCTCGCCGTGGTCCACGGCCCTCTGCTCCGCTGCCCTGCTGTCCGTGTTGGCCTGCAATGGGAAGGCGGAGCTCACCCAGGAAGGTGGCGCACCTCCGGGCTCCAGCGAGACGCCGTCCACGGGCAACCCCTCCGTTCCCGGCACACCGCCCTCCCACGACGATGACGACACGAACAACCCGGGGCCGTCGGAGCCTCCGCCCGTCATCATCGACATCCCGCCCCCCTTCCCGAATCCGGAGCCGCCGCCTCCCGAGCCGGAGCCTGAGCCCCAACCGGAGCCCGAGCCTCCGCCTCAGTACTCGCGCATCCTCTGGGTGGCGCCCAACGGCAGTGACAGCGCCTCCGCCACGGAGACGGCGCCGCTGCGCACGGTGACGCGCGCGCTGGAGCTGGTGCGGCCGGGCGAGGCCATCTACCTGAAGACGGGCACCTACTCCGAGCGCCTCAAGCTGGAGGAGAAGGGCGGCTCCGCGTCCCACCTGCTCACGCTGCGGGCCGCGCCGGGCGCGAAGCCGGTGCTGAAGCCGTCCGGCAGCGGCTCCTCCATGGTGGACGTGCGCGGCGCGTACTGGAGCCTCGAGGGGCTCACCCTCGACGCTGCGGGCCATGCCTCCTTCGCGGTGATGTTCCGCGGCGCGGGGGCCCACCACGGCGTGCTGCGCGGCTCCACGCTGAAGAACGGCACCGCGGGCGCGGGCGTCAACGTGTGCGAGAAGGCCAGCGACGTCCTCATCGAGGGCAACACCATCTCCCACTTCAACCGCAACGGGGACGACAGCCACGGCGTCATCGTCCAGACGACGGCGCGCAACGTGGTGGTGCGTGGCAACGACATCCACCACAACTCCGGGGACGCGGTGCAGTGCATCGGCCCCGAGGGCGGCGCCACCATCTCCGGCACGCCCTTCGACAACCTGCTGGTGGAGGACAACGAGTTGCACGAGAACCGGGAGAACGGCGTCGACGTGAAGACGTGCACCCGCGTCACGCTGCGCGGCAACATCATCTGGGGCCACAAGATGTCGTCCACCTCGCGCGGCGAGGGCGTGGTGGTGCACCTGTCCGCGAGGGACGTCACCCTGGAGGACAACGTCTTCTACAACAACGGCCGCGCCATCAGCATCGGCGGGGTGCGCCAGGGCGCGCCGCCCACCAACGTCGTCATCCGCCGCAACCTGGTGCGGGACGGCCTGGGCGGCGCGGAGGAAGGCAGCGGCATCCGCGTGGACACGTCCTCGAACGTGAAGGTGCACCACAACACCCTCTGGAACATGCCCGGGCCGTGCCTCACCTTCGGCCAGGGGGACACCGGGGCCAGCGCCAGCCTGGATGTGCGCAACAACGTCTTCTCCGGCTGCGGGGTGGCGGTGCGCGGCGGACCCGGGCGCTCGGGGGCGGTGGTGGACGCCAACCTCTACTTCCGCACCGCGGGCGCGGCCGTCTACCGCCTCAACGGCGTGGACATGGGCTTCTCGCAGTGGCGCTCGCAGAGCGGGCTGGACGGCCGCTCCCAGGAGAAGGCCCCTGGCTTCGTCAACATCGACACCGGGGACTTCCGCCTGGGGTCGGGTTCGCCCGCCCTCAACGCGGGGCTGTCGCTGGGGCTGACCTGGTGCGGGCCAGGCCCGGACCAGGGCGCCTTCGAGTCGGACTGCCCCTGAGCCATCAGGGCGTGTAGAGTGGGGGCCCCTTCTGCCCTGGACCCCACTCCCCACGTGCCGTCCTCGCTGGAATTCGTATCAGGCATCTCGCTGGTGCCCTCGGACTCACCCGCGCGGGACCTGCTCGCCGCGGCCGCCGCGCGTGCGGGTCTCCGCATGGTGGACGGCCTCGAAGAGGCCTCCCTGGCGCTGGTGGACCTCACCGCGCCGGGAGGGCTCGCCGCGGGGCAGGCCCTGCTGGACGCCGCCCTCGCCGCCCACCTCACGTTGGTGGTGCTGGTGGCGCCGGGCGAAGGCCACTTCGCCACGGCGCAGTCCCTCAAGCCCGCGGACGTCCTCACCGCGCCGGTGGCCATGCACGAGCTGGCCTGGCGGCTCCAGTGCGCCGCCGAGCGCCACGTGGAGCGCGAGGAGCAGGCGCGCAGCCAGGAGGACCTGGCGCTCCTGCTGGAGCTGACGGCGGACTACGCGGAGACGTCCGACGTGGAGGTGCTGCTCCACGGCGTCACCCGGCGGCTGGCGGAGAAGCTGGACATCGCGCGCGCCACGCTGGTGATGCTGGGGCGCAGCGCGGAGGAGGGCGTCATCGTCGCCGCCAGTGATGACCCCGCGCTCAAGGACCTGCGCATCGACCTGTCGCGCTACCCCGAGATTCGCGAGGTGATGCGAACGGGCAAGCCGGTGGTGATGCAGGAGGCCTCCACCCACCCGCTGCTGGGGGACGTGGAGCGGCGCGCGGTGGCCGCCCGAGGCATCCACGCCATCGCCGCGTTGCCGCTGCCCATCCGCGGGCAGGTGCGCGGCGTGCTGCTGCTGCGCGCGGCGGGACGGCGGCGCACCTTCACGCCTCGGGAAATCGACTTCCTCACCACCGTGGCGCACGCCACCGCGGTGGCCCTGCGCAACGCGTCTGTGCTCCAGTCGGTGCGCGGGCAGACGGAGGCGGAGAAGACGGCCCGCCTGGCCGCGGAGGAGCAGGCGGCCTCGTTCAAGCCGTACCAGCTCTTCTTCGCGCACGTCAGCGAAGGCGTGGCCATCCTCGACGACAAGGCCTGCGTGCTGTCGCTGAATCCGTCCGGCGCGGCCATGCTGGACGTGGACGCCGCCGACGTGCGGGGCCGCCACCTGCACCAGGTGACTCAGCCGGTGGATGAAAACGTGCTGATGGAGCTGGTGACCACCGCCGCGCGTGGCGAGGCCCGCTCCGGCACGGACGTGGAGGTGCGCACGCGCACGGGCCGCCGCCTGACGCTGTCCATGTCCGCCGCGCCGCTGCGCGACGAGGAGGCGGCCACCATCCTCTCCTTCCGCGACGTCACGGACGCGCGGAGGCTGGAGGACGAGCTGCTCCAGACGAAGGACTTCCTGGAGCGGCTCATCGACTCGTCGGTGGATGGCATCATCGCGGCCGACCTCAAGGGGCGCATCATCCTCTTCAACAAGGGCGCGGAGGCGCTGTGCGGCTACACCGCGCAGGAGGCCCTGGGCGGCGGCTTCTCCGTCCACCAGCTCTATCCGCCGGGCGTGGCGAAGCGGGTGATGGCCATGATTCGGGCGCCCGAGCACGGCGGCAAGGGCCGGCTGTCCCTCATCCGGGAGGAGCTGATGCACCGCTCCGGTGAGCGGGTGCCGGTGAACATGACGGCCTCCATCGTCTACGAAGGGGGCCGCGAGGTGTTCAGCGTGGGCATCTTCACGGACATGCGCGCGCGCATGCAACTGGAGCGCAAGCTGTCCGACGTGGAGACGCGGCTGGAGGAGAGCGAGAAGAGCGCGGTCATCGTCGCGCTCGCCGGCACCGCCGCGCACGAGCTGAACCAGCCGCTCACCTCGGTGATGGGCTATGCCGAGCTGCTGAAGCGGAAGCTGAAGGAAGACGACTTCGCCTGGAAGCCGGTGGACATCATCTACCGCGAGGCGGAGCGCATGGCGGAAATCGTCCGGAAGATTGGCAAGATTACCCGCTACGAGACGAAGTCCTACATGGGGGCGCAACAGATTCTCGACCTGGACAAGGCCACCTCCCATGAAGACTGAGCCCCGCGCCGTGCGCATCGCCGGCGGCCCTGCCCCCGAGTCCTTCCAGGCCCTGTTCGAGGCGCTCGATGCCCCCGCGGCCCTGTGTGACCCGGCCCTGCGGCTGGTGGCCGTCAACGCCGCCTTCCGCCGCTTCTGCGCCGAACAGCACGCGTCCGTGGAAGGGGTGGCGCACACCCTGGCCGGCGCCAGCGTGCCGGCGGATGGCGCCAGCTGCGACGTGGAGCTGCTGCCCGACCTGCCCGGCGTGGTGCTGACGCTGTCCCGCCGGGGCGACGTGGTGGCCGTCCGCGCGCGCAATGAGCCGGAGCTGTCACGCAACCGGCTGGTGGTGGCGGAGCGGGCCCTGCTGGAGCAGGCGCGCACCGAAGGCGTGCTGCTGGATTTGGGCCGCAGCGTGGCCGAGGCCGGCGGCGAGGAGGAACTGGTCGCCGCGGTGGCGCGCGGCGTGAAGGAGCTGTTCCCCGGGCGCTCGTTCTGCATCCGCATCACCGACTCGCGGACGGGCGGCCTCACGTCGCTCTACGCGGAGGGGCGACTGAAGGAAGGCGCGCACGAGCCGCTGGTGCTGATGGCGCGCGCGGTGGACAAGACGAGCCTGGACCGCGCGTCCCTGCCCGTGGACCGCGTGGTGGTGCTGGGCGAAGTCCCGCTGCTGTTCCAGGACAGCACCCATGGCGTGAGCGCGCCGCTGGTGGCCAGCGGGCAGCTCTTCGGCGCCATCAACATGGAGTACCCGGCGGACTTCGTCTCCGACGTGCCGCACGACGAGCGCGTGCTGCTCCAGCTCGCCAACCAGGTGGCGGTGGCGGTGAAGAACGCGAAGCTCATCGACGAGCTGACGTTCGTCCGCAAGTACCTGGAGGACCTGCTGGAGAAGGCCAACGCCCTCATCCTGGTGGCGAACCGGGACAAGCAGGTCGTCGTCTTCAACCAGGCGCTCAGCGCGCTCACCGGCTTCGGCAAGGAAGAGGTGCTGGGCCGCGACTTCTTCTCACTCATCCCGGAGAGCGAGCACCTGCGGCTCAACCAGCTCATCGCCGCGGCCATTCGCGGCGAGCCGGTGAACAGCTTCGAGACGCAGCTGCTGACGAGCAGCGGCGCGGAGGTGCGCGTCTCCTTCGCGACCTCCTCCAAGCTCTCCCAGCACGGGGAGGTGGAGGGCGTCATCGCCATCGGTCAGGACATCACGGTGGTGAAGGAGCTGGAGAAGCGCATCATCCACGCGGAGAAGCTGGCCTCCATCGGGCAGCTCGCCGCCAGCGTGGTGCACGAAATCAACAACCCGATGACGGCGGTGGCCACGTACGCGGACGCGCTGCTCCAGCGCTCGCGCATGACGCCGGGGGCCAACCCGGCGGACCAGGAGAAGCTGCGCAAAATCCTGGAGAGCAGCCACCGCATCCTCCGCTTCACGCGAGATCTGGTCAGCTACGCGCGCCCGGCGCAGGACCGGCCGGAGCGGGTGCAGCTCAACGCCGTCGTGGACATGGCGGTGGGGTTCTGCGAGCACGTGGTGGCCCAGGCGCGCGTCAGCATCCAGCGCGAGTACACCGAGCTGCCGCCCCTGTCCGCCGTGCGCGCCAACCTGGTGCAGGTGTTCGTCAACCTCATCACCAACGCGTGCCACGCGATGCCGCCGGGCGGCTCCGTCATCCTGGCCACGGGCCGTGACGGGCAGGACGCGGTGGTGAAGGTGCGCGACACGGGCACGGGCATCGAACCCAAGCACCTGCAGCGCATCTTCGAGCCCTTCTTCACCACCAAGCCGGAAGGGAGGGGCACCGGCCTGGGCCTCTCCATCTGCCAGGGCATCGTGGAGAATCACGGTGGCCGGCTGACGGTGGAGAGCACCTTGGGCGAAGGCACCACCTTCATCGTCCGCCTGCCGCTGCAGCAGGCCTGAGGCCGCGCTCAGTCCCGCAGGTAGTGGCAGGTGTAGCCGCCCGGGTTCTTCACCAGGTAGTCCTGGTGATAATCCTCGGCGGGGGTGAACGCGCTGGCGGGCACAAGCTGCGTGACGACGGGCCGGGGCCACTTCCTGGAGGCCTCCACCCGTGCCTTCACTTGCTCGGCCACGCGCTTCTGGGCGTCGGACAGATAGAAGATGGCGGAGCGGTACTGCGTGCCCACGTCATTGCCCTGACGGTTGAGCGTCGTCGGGTCGTGCATGCGGAAGAACCACTGCTCCAGCAGCGTCTCGTACGTCAGCCGGGTGGGGTCGAACACGACGCGCACGGCTTCGGCGTGGCCCGTCTTGCCCGAGCTCACGTCGCGATACGTGGGCTTGCGAAAGGCGCTGGAGCCGCCCGTGTAGCCCACCTCCGTCTGGACGACGCCGGGAACCTCGCGCAGCAGGTCCTCCATGCCCCAGAAGCACCCGCCCGCCAGCAGCGCCGTCTCCGTGAAGGGCGAGGACTCCTGGCGCTTGGTGGCGGCCGGGACGGGGCGGCCGAAGAGCGGCAGCCAGGCGCCATAGCCCTCCTTCGCCAAATCGTTCACCGCGACGAAGCGCAGGGCCGCGGAGTTGATGCAGTAGCGCGTCTTCGCGGGCGCGGGCCCGTCCCCGAAGACGTGGCCCAGGTGTGAGCCCGCGGCCTTCGAGCGCACCTCCACGCGCTCCATGCCCTGCGTGCTGTCCCGCTTCTCGACGACGCGGGCGCTGTCCACCGGCCTGGTGAAGCTGGGCCAGCCGGTGCCGGAGTCGAACTTGTCGCGCGAGGAGAAGAGGGGCTCGCCGCTCACCACGTCGACGTAGAGCCCCTCTTCGTGGTGGTTCCACAGGGGGTTGCGGAAGGCGGGCTCCGTGGCTCCCTGCTGCGTCACCTCGTAGGCGAGCGGGGACAAGGTGCGCCGCACCTCGGCGTCCGAGGGCTTCTCGTAGCGGCGGGTGTCCTGGATGGTGGGGCCTGGCGCGGAGGGCGCGGCCCCGCGGGCCTCGGTGCACGCGGCCAGCATGGCGAGCGTGGCAAGGGCCAGCGGCATGAGCCGGCGGGCCAGGGATGAGGATGGGGTGGGCATGGACGCGGTCTCCGGGCTTTTTGTGGGTACGCGCGAGGCCCCGAAGTGGTTTCCACCCTCACGACTCGCTGCGGGCCTTGTCCTCGTCATCCAGCTCGCGGGTGAACTCCTCGTTCGTGAGCAGGCCCTTGCGCGCCATGATGCGCATCAGCGCCCAGAACTTCCGCTCCAGCTCCTCGACGCGATCCGGGTCTTCTCGCGCCTGTCCGAAGAGGTAGTCCAGGTCGTCCAGCACGCCTGCCGCGTTCTCCACGACGGCCTTGGGCTTCGCGGCGCCGCCCTGTCCGCGCTTCTGCTTGCTCTGCGCCTCGCGGGCGCGAATCAGCTCCGCCAGGGACGTGCGCTGCGTCGCCTCGCCGGGCGGCAGCTCTTCGCCGATGATGACCTCCTCGTCGTCCTCTTCGGACGTCGGCGCCGCGGGGTGTGTCACTGGCGGCGCGGCCTTCGCCGGTTTCGCGGCGGGCTTCGCGGGCGCGGGGCGGCTGGTGGTGGGCGAGGCCACCGGCACCTTGTGGTAGTAGCGGAGGATGGCGCCGCGCACGGTGGATAGCGGCGCCACGCGCGGGCTGACCTTGAGCCCGGTGGTGAACTCAATCTCCTCCACCGCCGTCACGTTGAGCGGATCACTCATCGCCACCACGAGCTGCTTGCGCCCGCCCACGCTCTCCAGCGCGATGGGGAACAGGTCATGCTGTTCACAGAAGCGCGCGCGCAGCATGTGCACCGCCGCCCACTCCGGCGTGGTGGCCGCGAGGTCCACTCGCGGCAGCCCCAGGGCCTGGCTCAGCGCGTCCGCGAGCGTGGCCTCCGTGATCGCACCCTGCGCGATGAGGGTGGCCCCCAGCCGCTGTCCTGATTTCCGGTGAGCCGCGAGCCCCGCTTCGAGCTGGGCGACGCTGATCGCCCGCTGCTCCAACAGGAGCTCGCCAATGCGCTTCCTCGCCATGACTCCGGCCTTAACACGCGCGACGAAACCCAGGAAGCAAGCGCGGTGTCACATCCGGAGGCACTTGGGAATACCCCCCAAAATGCCCGCAATGCTGCTTGGAGTACGAGCTGGCAAGAGGGGGCTGGGCGCAAAATTCCTGTGAGATTTCAGCACTTAACGCCGCTGGGCCTGCCTTGACACCCCAGACGCCCATTCCTAAAGTCGGCACACCGTTTTCAACATCCATTCCTGCCGCCCAACCGGGTGGACCGTCCGCTCGGGGGGACGTCAGGTCTGGAAGGTCCGCTACTAAAGCGGGCCAAAGCTGCCTGTGGAGGCAACACTCGATGAACCTGGCGTCTGTGACGAACCTGACCGTGCTGGCGAATGTCGGCGGCCCTCAGCGGGGCTTCTTCGAAGAAGTCGCCATGCGCTGGGAGGCCGGCCAGTGGGGTATGTACCCCATTGCCGCCTGCCTCATCGTGGCACTCGCCATCATGGTCGAGCGAAGCATCATCCTTTTCGGCAAGGCCTCCATCAACAAGGAGGCCTTCCTGCGTGGCCTGAAGAAGCACATCTACGCGGGTGACCTGGACAAGGCCATCAACTACGTGGCCGGCCAGAAGTCCACGCCGCTGACGAACGTCATCAAGGCCGGTCTGATGAACGTTCCGAAGGGCAACGACGAGGTCCAGGCCGCGCTCGACGAGGCCAGCCTCCGCGAGACGCCGAAGATTGAAGCCCGCACCGGCTACCTCGCCATGCTCGGCAACGCGGCGATGCTCGCCGGTCTGCTCGGGACGGTGTCCGGTCTCATCGCCTGCTTCGAGGCCGTGGCCAACGTGAACCCGGCCGACAAGGCGACGATTCTGGCCAACGGTATCTCCGAAGCCATGAACTGCACCGGCTTCGGGCTGCTCACGGCCATCCCGGCGCTCATCTCCTTCTCCGTGCTGACGGGCCGCACGCAGAGCCTCATCAACGACATCAACGAGACCAGCGTCTCCGTCCTCAACCTCATCGTGGCCAACAAGGACAAGTTCAAGAACCTGAACGTCCCCACGTCGGCCCGCGACGAGGAGTAGGAAGTCCTTCGGGAACCCGGAGTCCGGGCGCGCTGTCCTGTCCCCACGGGTGTGGGGACGCGCGGCGCGCTCCCAGCAGTCTCACCGGCGCTCACTGAGCGCGGCCGAAGGAGAAGAACGCCATGGCCGGCGGAATGGACACAGGTGGAGGTAAAGGCGGCAAGAAGTCGCTCGACACCTCTATCAACCTCACGGCTTTCATCGACCTGATGGCGGTGACCATCAGCTTCCTCATCATGACGGCGGTCTGGACCCAGATTGGCCGGCTCCAGGTTTCGCAGGCGGGTGGCCCCTCCACGGAGGAGGAGCAGCAGCAGGAAGAGCAGACCAAGACGGTCCAGCTCAACCTGCTCATCACGCCCACGGAGCTGCGGCTGACCGCGGACCAGAGCGCCTTCGAGCCGATCCCCCTCAC
This sequence comes from Myxococcus sp. AM010, assembly GCF_013372585.1. Lineage (NCBI taxonomy): Bacteria > Pseudomonadati > Myxococcota > Myxococcia > Myxococcales > Myxococcaceae > Myxococcus > Myxococcus sp. AM010. Next base: position 87,407 of record NZ_JABXEO010000005.1, on the reverse strand, counting down.
CAAGGATGCGAAGGGCAAGACGGACCTGTCCAAGCTGGTGGCGCGCTTCAAGGAACTGAAGGCGCAGCTGCCGGACCAGTCCGCCATCACCCTGCAGCCTGAAGACAAGGTCCGCTACGAGGACCTGGTCCGTATCATCGACGAGTGCATCGGCTCTGGGCTGCCCCAGGTGTCGGTGTCCGCGGCGATGGGCTAGCCGCTCACGGAGCTCACGACACCTCATGGCCATCCAGGTTCCAGGCAAGCGATACGGCAAGCGGCTCCAGCACTCCAAGGTGTTCGGGCACGGCGTGGCCGCGAAGAAGAGCGGTTACTCCGACCTCCTCATCACCCCGCTGGTCGACATGTTCATCATCATCGTGCTCTTCCTCATCGCGAACTTCTCCGCGACGGGCGAGGTGCTGATGATGACCAAGGACATCGAGCTTCCCGAGGCGGTCAACGTCCAGGAAGTGGAGATGCACCCGGTGGTGATGGTCTCCGGTGACCAGATCAGCGTCTCCGGCACCATCATTGGCCGCGTGGAGGACTTCACCAAGGACGAGTACCTCAACATCCCGTCCCTGGAAGAGAAGCTCCGCGACATGAAGAAGCAGTACGAGGACCTCCACTCCATGGCGCAGGACACGGCCAACACCTTCAAGGGCGACATCAACATCCAGGCCCACAAGGACGTGGAGTACTCCATCATCAAGCGGGTGATGTTCAGCTGCGCCACGGCGGGCTACAACAACATCAACTTCGCGGTGATTACGGCCGGTGGTGGCGACGCGGAGAAGGAAGCCAGCGCCAAGGCCACCCCGTAGCTTCGAGATAATCGGGCCGCTGGCCCAACAGGCGCCCTGGTCCTCGTGGCCAGGGCGTTTTCGTTTTTTGAAGAAGGACTCGTCTTCATGCTGCTTCGTGCCGTCATCTTCGACCTGGATGGAACCCTGGTGGACTCGCTGGGGGACATCGCCGACGCGACGAACCACGCGCTGGCCCACCACGGCCTGCCCACTCACCCGGAGTCCGCCTACCTGCGCTTCGTGGGCAGCGGCGTCCGGGAGTTGATTCGCCGGGCGGTGCCTTCGGGGCAGGACGCGCTCATCGAGCCGGTGCTGGCCACCTACAAGGCCTACTACGACGACCACCTCTTCGACCGGACCGCGCACTACCCGGGCATCCCGGAGCTGCTGACGGCGCTGGCCGCGCAGGGCACGAAGCTGGCGGTGCTCAGCAACAAGTCAGACGACTTCGTGAAGCGCCTGGTCACACGCCTGCTGCCGCGGGTGCCCTTCGCGGCCGTGTACGGTGAGCGGCCGGAGCTGCCGCGCAAGCCGGACCCGGCGGCGGCGCTGGCGCTGGCCTCGGAGCTGGGCGTACCGCCCGCGGCCTGCGGCTTCGTGGGGGACACGTCCATCGACATGGACACGGCGCGCGCGGCGGGGATGTACGGCGTGGGCGTGGCCTGGGGCTTCCGCGAGGTGCACGAGCTGCAGGCCCACGGCGCGCGCGCGGTGGCCGCCACCGCGGCGGAGCTGCTGGCGGCGCTGCGGGATGCCAGGCCTTGAACAGGAGGAGGACCCATGAACGCTGATGCCTCGCACCGCCGGCCCCGCGCGCTCGTCTGGCGGCGGTTGCTGTCGCCCGGAAGTGAGTACTTCGAGCTGCGCGCGCGCCCGGAGGGGTGGGAGCTGGCGGGCTCGGTGGTGCTCGTGGACAACGGGCTGCCGCACTTCGTGGAGTACACCATCACCACCAACGCGGCGTGGGAGACCCAGGCGGTCCACGTCCTGCGCAGGAGCGGGGAGGGCGAGGCACGGCTCCAGCTCCGCGTGGACGCGGAGCGGTGCTGGTGGAAGGGCGACGAGGAGGTGGTCCACCTCCGAGGCTGCTCGGACATCGACGTGGCGTGCACGCCCTCGACCAACACCTTGCCCATCCGCCGGATTGGGCTGGACGTGGGGCAGGCGGCGGACGTGCGCGCCGCGTGGCTTCGCATCCCCAGCCTCGCGCTGGAGGTGCTGCCCCAGCGCTACACGCGGCTCACCCAGACGCGCTACCGGTACGAGAGCAACGGCGGCAGCTTCGTCGCCGAGGTGGACGTCGACGCGCACGGGTTGGTGACGAACTATCCCCCTGGCTGGGAGCGCATCGCCGTCGCGGAGGACTGACGCCCGAGGGCGCACTCCAGTCCCGCTTCGCTGTTGAGTGGAGGGCGGCGACCCCGGGCGGTGTGTTGCGCCGGCGACCCATGTCCCCGGACGGCCGCCATTCGAAATGCCGCTGCGTACAGTGCGGAGCCCATGCGAGCTCCAATGTGCCGCCGCCCTTCCGCCGCGAGACGCGCCGTGGTCCTGGCCACGGCGTGGGTGCTTGGCTGTGGGCGCTCACCTTCCTCGGGGGAGCGCGAGCCCTTCATTCCCCGGGACACCGAGGAGGTGCTGGCGCGCGTGCCGGCCGTGGGGGTGGATGCGCGCGCCCGCGAGCGCGCCGCGCTCCGCGAGGCCCTGGCCGGGCACGCCGGACAACTGGACATGGCGCTGCGATTGGCGCGGTTGGAAATCGAGATGAGCCGCGTGCTGGGCGACCCGCGCTACCTGGGCCGCGCGCAGGCGGCGCTGCGTCCGTGGTGGGACCTGGCCACGCCGCCGCCCGGCGTGCGGTGGGTGCGCGCCACCCTCCACCATGCGCGGCGCGACCTTCGGGCGGCCTTGGAGGACCTGGACGCGGTGGTGAAGGAGGACCCCGGCAATGTCGACGCGTGGCTGCTGCGCGCGGAGGTGCTGGGGATTCAAGGCGAGCATGCCGAGGCGGCCCGCAGCTGCGAGCGGCTCACCGCGCTGACGTCTCCGTTGACGATCGCGGTGTGCGAGGCCCGGGTGCGAAGCCTCGCGGGGCATTCGCGCAAGGCGCACGCGCTCCTGTCGGAGGCGTTGAGGCACAGCGGGCGCAGTCAGGAGACGCGGACGCGCGCACTGGCCATGCTGGCGGAGGCCGCCGCGCTGGCGGGGGACTCCGGCCTGGCGGAGCGCTACTTCCTCCGGGTGCTCTCGCTGGAGCCGAAGGACTCCGCCGCGCGCGCGGCCTTCGCGGACCTGTTGCTGGACGCGGGCCGTGCGCGTGAGGCGGTCGCCGTGGTGATGGACCACACGCAGGATGACCGGCTGCTCCTGCGCCACGTGCTGGCGGAGAACGCGCTCGGCTCTTCTCGCGCGCCCGAAGTCACCCAGGCCTTGTCCCGCCGCTTCCAGGCGAGCCGCCTGCGGGGGGACAATCTCCTCGCGCGCGAGGAGGCCCGCTTCGCGCTCCAGGTGGAGAAGGCGCCGGAGAAGGCGCTCCAACTGGCGCAGGCCGCGTGGGCGTCACGGCGTGAGCCGTGGGATGTGCGGTTGTTGCTCGAAGCCGCGCTGGCCGCGGGCAGACCGGAGGCGGCCCGGCCCGCGCTGGACTTCCTTCAGGCTTCGGGCTGCGAGGACCCGGGGCTCGTCTACCTGGCCGAGCGCGTGCGGAGTCTGCTGCCATGAGCCGCGTCGCCGCGCTGGCGCTCTTGTGGGTCTCCCTGGCCGCCCAGGCGCACAAGCCGAGCGACAGCTACTTGCACCTGCGTGAGGCGGACGGCCGCGGCATCTCCGGCCGGTGGGACGTGTCGCTCCAGGACCTGGACGACGTGCTCGGGTTGGACGCGGGCGGAGACGGCGCCATCACCTGGGGGGAGGTGCTGGCGCGCGAGGCGGACATCCAGCGCTATGTGCTCGGCCGGCTGGTGCTCGGGGTGCAAGGTGGACCCTGCGCGCTCGTCTCCCGGGACGGGCTGCGCATCCGGCGGCACTCGGACGGGGCCTACGCGGTGCTGGACTTCGACGCGCGCTGCGCTGGCCCCATCGCGCGGCTGGACGTGGACTACACGCTGCTGTTCGACCGCGACCCGCTGCACCGGGGCATCGTGCTCGTGGGCGCGCGTGAGCCGCTCATCTTCTCCGCGTCCCAGCACTTCGCGCGGGTGCGCCTGCGGGACGAGTCTCCCTGGCGCACCGCGGCGCGCATGACGGTGGAGGGGGCGCTGCACGTCGTGACTCGGGCGGACCACCTGCTCTTCCTCTTCGCGCTGCTGCTGCCCTCCGCGCTGCGCCGGGACGCGGACGGGCGCTGGGTGGCCATCGCGGACTTCGGCACGGCGCTGTGGGACGTGGTGAAGGTGGTGTCCGCCTTCACCGTGGCGCACGCGCTGACGTTGGTGGCCGCCACGCTGGGCTGGGCGTCGCTGCCGCCGCGCTTCGTGTCGGCCGCCATCACGCTGGGCATCCTGGTGGCGGCGCTCGACAACGTCCGCCCGCTGGGGCGGGGGGCTCGCTGGATGGTGGCCTTCATGCTGGGGCTGCTGCACGGCTTCGGCTTCGCGTCGGTGCTGGCGGGAATGGGGCTGTCCGCGGGGCGCCTCGCGTCCGCGCTGATGGGCTTCAACCTGGGCGTGGAGCTGGGACAGGTGGCCTTCGTGGCCGCGCTGCTGCCCCTGGCCTTCCTCCTGCGCGAGGCGCCGCTCTACCGCCGCGCCGTCGTGGTGGGCGGCTCGGTGGCCGTCGCGCTGCTGGCGTGCCTTGGGTTGGCGGAGCGCGCCCTGGGCGTGTCGGTTACATGACACGCGGGCGCGTCACACGACCGTGACCCTGTACTTGTCCTTGTCCTCCGCCCGGTTGTGGGCGGTGACAGCGGCGATGATGTGGCACACCCAGCCCAGGCACCCACCGGTGCCAATCCAGAAGCCTGGGGTGATGATGAGCCAGAACAGGCCCCGGAGCAGGTCCCCGTTGTAGATCTGCCCCACGCCAGGGATGAGAAAAGACAGCAGGGCTGCGATTGCGGGACGCGACATGGTTCGGGTGACCTCCGTGTCTTCCCCTACGGGCGAGTTCCGGAGCCATTGCATTTCGCCTATCGGCTCCTGGACGGTTGCCTTCCAGTCAGCCGGGGGGAAGGTGCAATGGCGACGGTGCCCCGGCTAGCATGGCCCTCATGGATACCTGCCGGGTCGGCGCGCGGGTGTCGGGGGGAAGGGTCATCTTCGGGCTGCTCCGAGCCAGTGCACGTGGAGTTCAAGGCCGGCATCTGATGGAGATGCTGGGCCTGGTCGTCGTGTATCTCCTCGCGGGAGGCCTGGGTCAGAAGGTGGCCACCGTGGGCAACATCAGCCCGGCCTGGCCTCCGGCGGGAGTGTCCCTGGCGGCGCTGGTGGTGCTGGGGGTGTCACGCTGGCCCGGTGTCTTCGTGGGCGCGTCGGTCATGTCCGTCCTGGTGGAGGTGCCTGTCGTGGCGTCGCTCGGCGTGGGCGTGGGCAACACGCTGGCGGCGGTGCTCGGCGTGGGCCTGCTGCGGCGGGTGGGGTTCGACAAGGGGCTGGAGCGGATCCGCGACGTCGTCGCGCTGTGCGCGGGGGCGGGCGCGCTGTGCCTGGGCGTGAGCGCGCTGGTGGGCGCGGCGAGCCTCGTGCTGGGCGGGCGGCTTCCGTGGACGTCCCTGGCCACGGGCCTGCGCGTGTGGTGGGTGGGGGACTTGATGGGCGTGCTGGTGGTGGCGCCGGCGCTGATGCTGTTCAAGCGGTGGTCCTGGCCGCGGCGGGGCGGCGAGGCGGTGGTGCTCGCGGGGCTCACCACGGTGCTGGGCGGCGCCATCTTCTTCGTGCCGGAGCTGCCGCACAGCGCGGCGCACGCGGCCGCCTTCCTCCTCTTCCCCATGTCCGCCTGGGCCGCGCTTCGCTTCGGTCCTCGGGGCGCGGCGGCGGCCACGCTGTGCATCGCCGCCGCATCCATCGTGGGCACCGCGCGCGGGCAGGGGCCCTTCGCCACGGATGACCTGACGCAGGACCTGCTGGTGCTGCAGCTCTTCATCGCCGCCAACGCCGTCACCGGGCTGCTGCTGGCGGCGGCGAGCACCGAGCGTCAGCGCGCCGTTGGCCAGCTCCAGCTGCTGGGCACCACCGTGCGCAGCGTGCACGAAGGTGTCCTCATCGCGGAGGTCCGCACGGGAGGCGCGCTGCGCACCGTGTTCGCCAACGAGGCCCTGTGCTCGCTCCTGGGATACCAGCTGGCGGAGCTGGTGGGCCAGGACCCGTGTTCGCTCTACGGCGCGCAGGAGCCGGAGTTCCGCCAGCGCACGCGGCAGTCGCTGCTCGCGGGCGAGCCGGTGTTCGCGGAGGTGAAGCTGACGCACAAGCAGGGCGGCCTCGTGTGGAGCGAGGTGCTGCTGTCCCCGGTGCGCGCCACGGGCGAGGACATCACCCACTTCGTGGCCACCCACCGCGATATCTCCGCGACCAAGGAGCTCCAGGCCCGGCTGGTGGCGGCCGAGCGCGTGGCCGCGGTGGGCACGCTCGCGGCCGGCGTGGGGCACGAAATCAACAACCCGCTGGCCTACCTGGTGCTGAACCTGGAGGCCGCCGAGCGCGGCTTGAGCCAGGGCGGCATGTCGGGCATGCGCGACGCGATGGCCAACATGCGGGGCGCGTTGGAAGGCGCCGAGCGCATCCGCCTCATCGTCCGGGACCTCCAGGTGTTCAGCCGCCAGGGGAGCCAGGACCCGGGGCTGGTGGACCTCAACGCGCTGGTGCCGCCCGCGGTGCGCATCATCAGCCACGCGCTGCGCCACCGCGCCCGGTTGGTGGAGGAGTTCGGTCCGGTGCCGCGCGTGTCGGGCAGCGAGGCCCGCCTGGGGCAGGTGCTGCTCAACCTGCTGGTGAACGCGATGCAGGCGATTCCAGAGGGCAACCCGTCCCTGAACGAGGTGCGCGTGCGCACCAGCACGGATGCCTCCGGCCGGGCCCGCGTGGACGTGGTGGACAGCGGCGCGGGGATTCCCGCGCACGTGCTGCCGCGCATCTTCGAGGCCTTCTACACGACCAAGTCCAGCGGCGAGGGCACGGGGCTGGGGCTCGCCATCTGCCAGCAGATTGTCCGCGCCCACGGGGGGGAGCTGGAGGTCCGGAGCGAGCCGGGCCGGGGCTCCGTCTTCAGCGTGCTGCTGCCGCCCGCCCGCGCGCATGCGCCCGCGCCGCCACGGCCACTGCCGCGCGTCAGCCTGCCGCAGCCGCCCGCGGCGCGGCGGGGCCGGGTGCTGGTGGTGGATGATGAGCCGCGCCTGGCGCAGTCCATGCGGCTGCTGCTGGAGCCCTTCCACGACGTCGTCACCACCACGCGGGGCAGCGAGGCGCTGGCGCTGGTGGACGCGGGTCACCGCTTCGACGTCATCCTGTGTGACTTGCAGATGCCGGAGACGGACGGCGCCGCCGTCTACCAGCACCTGTGCGCCCACGCGCCGGACCTGGCCGCGAGGGTGGTGTTCATCTCCGGCGGCGCCTATACGCCAGAGTCCCGCGCGTTCATCGACTCCGTGCCCACCCGCGTGCTGGAGAAGCCCGTCCGGCCGGAGCTGCTCATGGGCACGGTGGCCACGGCCCTGGCCGCGGTGGAGCCGGAGCCGCGCGTGGGTGAGGCGTCTGCCGTGGCGGCCGTTGGAGGCGTGCGGCACTGAGGCACGCACGCGCTCACGCCGTGGCGTCCACCCGCGCCAGCGCATCCCGGATGGCGGCGCACAGCGCGGCCCGCTCCGTGAAGAGCGCGGTGACGTGCCCGGCGTCCACCCACCGCAGCTCGCTTCTGGGCCAGTGCGCGTGCAGCGCGAGCGCTTCGTCACCGGGCACGAAGCCGTCACGCCGGCAGGCCACCAGGACGGCCGCCTCGGGCTGCCGCGGCGGCGCAAAGCGCGTGAGGTTCGCCAGGTCGAAAATCCGCCCCAGCCGGCTCCGGGCCTGCTCCGCGTCGCGCCGGGGGCCATCCAGCAACGCGAAGGCAATGGACCAGGACAGCAGCCCCTGCGTGAAGACGGGGACCGGAGATGCTCCGGCCGCGAGCGCCGCCACGGCGAGCGGCTCCGGGACGACGGCCGCCGTCAGCGCCGCCATGTAGCCACCCATGCTGTAGCCCGCCACGCCCAGCCGCGCGTGGCCCTGGCCGCGCAGCCACGCGAGCAGCGCGCGGGCCTCGTCGACCATGCCCAGGTTCATCAAGACGTGGTCGCTGACGGTGCGCAGCGCGCCGCCCTTCTGCCCCACGGGGCGGCGCAGGCCGTAATAGGGGTTCTCCAGCAGGAACAGGTCGATGCCTTCCCGCGCCAGCGGCGCGTACATGCGCTCGCGCAGGGAGAAGCCCTCCTCGCGGGACGCCGCGAGCACGACGCAGGCGCCGCGTGAGCGCCCTGGCCCCGCGCTCAGCCACCGGACATGGGCCGTGCGCGCCGCCGCGTCGAGCCGGGCCAGCGGGGACGGAAAGGTGCCATCCCGGACCTGGAGGCCACGCTGGAGCCGGGGCGCGCTCCACTCGGGCGCGATGGACGCAAGCCGCTGCTGGAACGGCGCGGCCGCCGCGACCTCTTCGAGGAACTGCTCGTCACCCCAGCCTTGGGAGAAGAGCCGGGTGCGGCGGGAGAGGCCCGCGAAGAGGACGTCCACCGGATGGGTTCTCAGCACCCGCGCCATCCTACGCCCGTGCAGGGAAGGGTGGGGGTGTGGGATTCCCGGGATTCCATCTGCCCTCCGAGGCGGGGTGTGGGCCCGCCGATGGAACAGGGCGTATCATTCCAGGGCTCGTTTGGAATGCGGCTGGGGGGAGCCGGGCTTATCACACCAAGGTGCCCCCCATGACCGCTCAAGAACGCATCGAGCGTGCCGCCAGCGCGCTGAAGGTCTTCCCCCTCCCGTCGGCGGTGCTGTTCCCGCACACCGTCATTCCGCTGCACATCTTCGAGCCGCGCTACCGGGCGCTCCTCCGGGACGCGCTCGCGGGAGACCGCGTCCTGGCGCTGTCCCAGCTCGAGCCGGGTTGGGAAGGCAACTACGGCGGCAAGCCGCCCATGCTGCCCATGATGTGCGCGGGCGTCATCGTCTGGGACGAACAGGTGGAGGAGGGGCGCTACAACATCCTCCTCCAAGGCGTGAGCCGCATCCGCATGACGTCCGAGCTGACGACGGAGAAGGCCTACCGGGAGGTGCTCGCGGAGGTGCTGCCGGACTTGCCCTTCGAGGGCCCGGAGGAGGAGCAGCTGCGGCAGGCCGTCTTCGAGCTGGCCGGCCGTGTCCCGCCGTCCTTCGCGGAGAACCTGCTGCCAGTGGCGGCGCGGGCCCAGGGCGGCATGCTCGCGGACGTGGTGGCGTCCGCCGTCATCCCAGAGCCCGAGCGGCGGCAGGAGTTGCTGGCGGAACTGGACGTGCGCAGGCGCCTGGAGGGTGTGCTGGAGGACGTGGGGGCGCTCATCGGCAGGCTCCAGCCCCTGCGGCCCACCGGCCCCTTGAACTGAGCGGGTTGCGCTTGCCTTGTCCGGCGGCCCGCGCATTGCTGCGCGCCGGACGCGTCATCGAAAGGGACGGGAGCAACCATGCGGCTCGTGAAGCTCGGGCTTGCCAGCGTGAACACCACCGTGGGGTCCTTCACCCGGAACACGGACAAGGCGCTGGCGTTGGCGGGGAAGATGGCGGCGGAGGGCGTCACGCTGGGCGTCTTCCAGGAGCAGGTCATCGCCGGCTACCCGGCCGAGGACATGGTGCAGTGGCAGGGCTTCATGGACCGCCAGTGGCCGGAGCTGGAGCGCTTCGCGCGTGAGACGGCGGCGCTGCCGACGGTCTTCGTGGTGGGCGTGGGCGTGGCCCACCAGGGCCTGCGCCTCAACTGCGCGGCGGTGGTGGCCGGTGGCCGCATCCTGGGCCTGGTCCCCAAGGAGAAGCTGCCCACCTACAGCGTCTTCTACGAGGCGCGCACCTTCGGCCGCGGTCAGCCGGGCATGGCGGAGGTCCACCGGGGCGTGCCGCTGGGGGACTACCTGTTCCGCTTCGACTTCGGCGTGGTGTCCCCGGAGGTGTGCGAGGACATCTGGAGCGCGGACGGCCCCATGCGGCGGCGCACGTACTCCGGCGCGGAGCTGGTGGTGAACCTGTCCGCGTCGCCCTTCCGGCTGGGCTTCGTGGAGACGCGGCGCGAGCTCATCGCCACCCGCGCGGCGGACCACCAGTGCACCATTGCCTACTGCAACGCGGTGGGCAGCAACGACGGCCTCATCTTCGACGGCGGCGGCTTCCTCAACCAGAACGGCCGCCACGTCATGGAGACGCCGCGCTTCCAGGAAGGCTACGCGGCGGCGGTGGTGGACCTGGACCGCACCCTGCGCCTGCGCGCCGAGGCCACCACCTGGCGCGTGGACCGCGAGTCGTGGCTGGCGCAAGGCGGCCAGGCGACGGCGGTGCTGGACTGCACCCAGGCGGTGCACACGCGGCGCGACGCGCTGACGTACCCGGTGCCTCCCCACCGCAGCTTCTTCCTGCCGCCCCCGGACACGCGCCGCACCGCGCGGGAGGCGCTGTGCGAGGACCTCCTGGACGCGCTCTGCCTGGGCGTGGGCGACTACTTCGAGAAGACGCGCGCCTTCAAGGTGCTGGGCATCGCGCTGTCGGGCGGGCGGGACTCGCTGCTGACGCTGCTCATCGCGCACCGGTACGCGAAGCGCGCGCGGCCGGAGAACCCCGGCTCGCTCATCCAGGCGTTCTACATGCCCAGCCGCTACTCCAGCGACGCCACGCGCGACGCGGCGGAGACGATTGCGCGCGAGCTGGGCGTGGCCTTCCAGGTGGTGTCCATCGACGAGGCCTTCGAGCGCGAGCGCGCCGTCGCGAAGACGATGCTGGGCGGCAAGGACGTCACGCCGATTACCGAGCAGAACATCCAGGCCCGCCTGCGCGCCCAGCGCATGTGGAACTGGAGCAACTCCTGCGGCGGGCTCTTCCTGCAGACGGGCAACATGAGCGAGAAGTCCGTGGGCTACACCACCATCGGCGGGGACCTCATGGGCGCGCTGGCCGTCATCGCCAACGTCCCGAAGACGGTGGTGATGTACCTGCTCGACTACCTCCAGGACACCACGGGCCACGAGGGCATTCGCAAGGTGCTCGCCAAGCCCGCGGGGCCGGAGCTGGCGCATGACCAGGTGGGCGAAGAGGAGCTGATGCCCTTCCCCATCCTGGACGCCTGCTTCTACCTGTACGGCAGTGAGAAGCTGACGCCCGCCGAAATCCTCCATGCGCTCACCGCCATGTTCCCGGAGGTGGAGGCCTCCCGGCTGAGCGGCTACGTGGAGAAGTTCGTCCGCCTCTTCCAGCAGTCCATCTACAAGTGGGTGCAGTCACCGCTGTCGCTCCACATCGGCAACCTGGACCTGGACCGGGAGCGCGCGTTGCAACTGCCCGTCGTCACCGGCACGGAGTGGATGCGGCAGGGGTAGCACGCCTGTGGGCCGTCCACCACGCCCGGTGGCCTGCTCCCCGGGCAATTACCCCCGGGGGTGAGTGCCGTCGCCGAGCCTTGCCGGATGTCGCGCGGGAAACAACCTTCATGTCTGCCACTCGACGATGGAGGCATGGATGAAAGCGAAGATCCTGGCGGGCGCCGTTGCGGCGCTCATGTACGGAGGCGTTGCCGTTGCCGATGACGGCGACTGCCCGCCACCTCAGGCCAGCACCAGCCAGAGCCAGCAAGACGCAATGGTGGCCCAGGGACAGCAGGACGACCTGAGCGGCGATGACATGCTGCAGGAGGACGACACCATCATCCTGGAGATGGAGCCCGTTCCCGACGTCTCCGGCCAGCAGTCGCAGGACAGCATGGGCATCGGCGGCAGCGGCCAGGAGGGCATGGACGACGCGGCCCTCGGCGGCAGCGGCCAGCAGCCCTCGGGCGCCCAGGGCGAGGTCTACATGAACGTGCCCGTCCGCTGCGAGCCGGTGGGCCAGCAGGGCACGGGCGGCAGCGGCCAGGAGTCCATGACGCCGCCTCCCGCCGCGCCCCAGGGCACGCATGACAGCGAGCAGCTCGTGGTGCCGCCGGCGCCGCCGATGGGCACGGGCGGCAGCGGGCAGCCCGTCTACCCGGAGCCGGAGTCCGCTTACCCTCCCCCGGAGGAGGACGCCATGGGGGGGAGTGGCATCGCCACGACGCCGCCTCCCTCCAGCTTCCAGCCTTCGGCCGAGCGCGCCGAGCCGATGGACGTGGAGCAGCGTGAGGACAAGAACAAAATCAAGGGCCTCTCGGTGATGCTGGGCGGCGGTGTGGAGGGCTACACCGGCGCGCTGGCTCCACAGCTCAGCCCCGGTGCCACCGCGGGCGTTCGCGCGGCCATCAAGCCGTCCAAGGTGCTGGGCATCGAGCTGGGCTACACGGGCGCGCTCAACAACATCCGCAACGCGGAGACGGGCGCGAGCGGCCCGGACCTCGTGCGTAACGGCGGTCAGGCCGTCCTGACGCTGGGCATCGTGCCCACGGCGTGGCAGCCGTACCTGCTGGGCGGCATTGGTATCAACGACTACAACTTCCGGGGCGGCGAGTCCCTGGGGTACCGCGACGACACCGTGGGCAACGTGCCCGCGGGCCTGGGGCTGCGAGGTCACGTCGGCCAGTTCGTCGTGGACGCGCGCGCCAACTACAACTTCCTCTTCGACAAGGACTTCGCTCCGGGCATCGACCCGGGCGGCGGTGACTTCGAGGGGGGCGGCAGCTACCAGGGCACGGTCAGCGTCGGCGGTACCTTCTGACTGACGCGAGGACGAAGCCCCAGGCGGCTTGAGCAGGAATCGGTGGCGCGGTGCCCGGTAGCCAACGGGCCCGCGCCGCCGTGCTTTCCAGGGGCGCACAGGCGCTGAGGTCGCGCTAAGGTGCCGTCCTTTCACGCGGTCAGAGGAGCGTTGGATGGGTTTGAACATGGAAGACGTGAAGGTGGGCACCGGCACCGAGGCGACAGCCGGCAAGTCCGTCACCGTGCACTACGTGGGGACGCTGACCAGCGGCTCCAAGTTCGATAGCAGCCGGGACCGGGGCCAGGGCTTCACGTTCAGCCTGGGCGCCGGGCAGGTCATCGAGGGTTGGGACAAGGGGGTGGCCGGCATGAAGGTGGGCGGCGTGCGCAAGCTCACCATCCCGCCGGAGATGGGATATGGCGCGCGAGGGTTCCCGCCCGTTATTCCCCCCAACTCCACCCTGCTTTTCGAGGTGGAGCTCCTGGACGTTCGTTGAAAGCGAGGACCTGATGGCAGCGGTCGAAATCACCAAGGACAACTTCAAGGAGACGGTGTCCAAGGAGGGCATCGTCATCCTGGACTGGTGGGCGACGTGGTGCGGCCCCTGCCGTGCCTTCGCGCCCATCTTCGAGCAGACCTCGAACAAGCATCCGGACGTCGTCTTCGGGAAGATTGATACGGATGCCCAGCAGGAGCTGTCCGGGGCGTTCGAGATTCGCTCCATCCCCACGCTCATGGTGTTTCGTGACGGGATTCTCCTGTTCGAGCAGCCCGGGGCGCTGCCGGCCGCCGCGCTGGAGGACCTGCTCAAGCAGGTGAAGGCGCTGGACATGGAGCAGGTCCGCAAGGAAGTCGCCGCTAGGCGCGAGGAGCCGCCGCGGGCCTGACGGCCGCCTCCAGGTACCGGGCGGGGGGCCGGTGGCATGTCCGCCGCTGGCCACCCGCCGCGCTCCAGGAACCGGGGGGCTGGAACGTGAGGGCCCCGGAAGGTGTTGTCGGAGCGTGGCTCGCAGCGGTCAGGCCCGGATGGGTCGACCAGCGGGCCGCCTTCCTCCACCCGACACCTGGATTCGATGCCGCACTCCGTTTTTCGAGACCCCCCGGGTGAGGACACGCCGCGCGCGCGCATCCTCCTGGTGGACGACACGCCCGCCAACCTGCTGTCCCTGGAAGCCATCCTGGAGCCGCTCGGCCAGGAGCTGGTGCTGGCCCGCTCTGGCGAGGAGGCGCTGCGCGAGCTGCTGCGCGGAGAGTTCGCCTGCATCCTCATGGACGTGCAGATGCCAGGGCTGGATGGGCTGGAGACGGCGCGCCTCATCCGAGCGCGCGAGCGGACAACCCACCTGCCCATCCTCTTCATCACCGCGCTGAGCCGCGAGGCGGCCTTCGTCACCCGGGGCTATGCCCAGGGCGCCGTGGACTACCTGCTCAAGCCCGTGGACCCGGACATCCTGCGCGCCAAGGTGCGGGTCTTCGTGATGCTGCATCTTCGCGGCGAGCAGGTGAAGCGGCAGGCGGTGGAGCTCGCGGAGCGGCGCCGGGCCGAGGAGGCGGCGCAGCGGGCCTCCGAGCTGGAGCAGCAGCTCATGGGCATCGTCGGCCATGACATCCGCACGCCCTTGTCCGTCGTCCTGACGACGGCGAAGAGTCAGCTCTCCGGTGGCGCGTTGGCGCCGGCGCAGCAGAAGGCGTTCGAGCGTGTGGCGCGCAGCGGCGAGCGCATCCAGCACATCGTGGAGCTGCTCATGGACTTCACGCGTTCGCGCCTGGGGGGAGGCATCTCCGTCATGCCACGGGCGGGCGACCTCAACGCGCTGTGCCGCGAGGTGGTGGACGAGCTGCAGGTGGCCCGGCCGGGTCGCGTCATCCGGTGCGACTTCTCACGCGACAGCCTGCACGGCGTCTGGGACCTGGAGCGCATGGGGCAGGTGGTGGCCAACCTGCTGGACAACGCCTTGAAGTACAGCCCGGAGCCGTCCGCCGTCCGCCTCTCCACCTGGGAGAAGCCGGACGCCGTCTTCCTGGAGGTCCACAACGAGGGCGCGCCCATTCCCCGCTCGCTGCTGCCGCACCTGTTCGAGCCCTTTCGGCGGGGCGAGGACTCGCGGGAGCTGGACCGCTCCAGCCTGGGCCTGGGGCTCTACATCGCCCGGGCCGTCGTGGAGTCGCACCGGGGGCGGCTGACGGTCCGCTCCTCGGAAGGCGAGGGCACTTCCTTCCGACTCTGCCTGCCCCGGCGGGCGGAGGCGCGGTTGCTCGACGACGGTGCGAGCGACGTGGGGAAGTCCCTCGTGCCCATGATGGCGTGACGCGGCGTCACTTCACCACGGTGCAGACGCCGCCTCCGTTGAGGTGGGCCTGATCCACCACGCTCTGGGTGATGAACTCCTGGAGCGTGCGCACGTCGAACGCGCCGGGCTGGTAGATGACGGGCTGGCCCTGGGCGTCGCGCAGCTCGTCGCCGTCGCGGCCCCGGAGGTCGGTGAGCGCCTGCGTGGCGAGCCCCTCGGGGGTGATGACGTGGTCCTCGCCCGCGGTGGCCGCGATGGCCTCGAAGCGCAGCTGCACGCCCCGGTGCGTGCCCAGCCTGTCATAGAACATGTGCTCGGCGTGGATGGTGACCTCGGGCCGGGCCACGGAGCCCTCCGGAACGATGATGCCCTGCGTCCCGTCCGCGCCGTTGATGCAGTTGTTCATCAGCGCGTTGACGGGGAAGCCCATGCGGAAGCGCAGCACGGGCTCGTTCTGCTTCGTCGCGTGACCTTCCACGAAGTAGCTGAAGCCGCGCTCGCGCATCATCGCGAGGTCCTCCGCGGAGACCTGCCCGTCCGCCAGCTCGGTGCGCGCCTCGGGGGGACTCACCCGGAAGCCCACGTCCCAGCGGCCCGCCGGAACACCCGTCAAGTCCACCAGGGGGATGTCGCCCTTCTGCACGTCCACCAGCACGTGGCGGCTGCTGCTGTGCGTCTCGCCGGACGCGGAGGTGAGGGTGACGTCGCCCAGCGACACCAGGTAGCGGGTGAACTGGACGGACCAGCCATCCTGGAAGAGCGTGTCCGGGAGCCCACGCTGCGTGCCATCACCCCCACTCATCGTGACCTTTACGTCGCCCGTGGCCACGTTGTCACAGGCCGTGCCCGCCAGGCCCCACACCACCAGGGCCGCGCACCACCACTTCCGGGACTGCCGCCGCTCCGTGTTCATGCAATAAGTAGTTAATTGCAACGTGGTTGCGAGTCAATCCGGGCGTGGTGTATCTGGGGTGTGGATGCAACCCGGATGCATGAGTTCCGTCCCAGGGCGGGTCGCTCCGGAACCTAGTGAGGTCATCACCCGTGTGGATTCCGACTCTGGTGCTCTGCGTGCTGAGCGCCACGGGCGAGCTGCCTGTGACTCCACCCGTGCCGCTGGAGGCGCCAGGGCCCGTGCTGCCCTCGGAGGTGTCCCCGCCCGAGGTGCCCGCCACCGTCCTGCTGCGGCTCACCATCGACCGCGCGGGCGAGGTGTCCCGGGTGGAGGTGCGGCAGTCCGCTGGCGTTGCGTTGGACCGCGCCGCGATGAATGCCGCGCTGCGCTGGCGGTTCCAGCCGGCTCGGCGCGGCGAAGAAGCCATCGACGTGCGGGTGGATGTGCCCGTCACCTTCGTGCCGCCGGTGCATGGCCACCACGTCGAGCCCGTGGCTTCTGGGCATGACGGGGCGGAGGAGCCTCCAGGGGCGGCGATAGGGCAGGGCGCGGGAGCGCAGCCGGGCGCTTCGTCCCCTGGAGGCGAAGCGGCGCGTCCGGAGACTCCGTCCGCGGATGCTCCCGTGGCGCCCAAGCCACCGTCCTTCTCCACCACGGTCCGCGGCGCCTCCCAGGCACCGCCGCCGGTCGCCGTGGGCGACTTCCACATCCCGGTGGGGCAGCTCGCGGACGTGCCGCGCCGCTCCGCGTCGGACCTGATGTTGCTGGCACCCGGCGTCATGCTGGCCAACCACGGCGGCGAGGGCCACGCGGAGAGCATCTACATCCGGGGCTTCGACGCGGGAGAGGGCAAGGACGTGGAGCTGCGCCTCAACGGCGTCCCCCTCAACGAGGTGTCCCACGCGCACGGCCACGGCTACGCGGACACGTACTTCATCATCCCGGAGCTGGTGGAGTCCCTGCGCGTCACCGAGGGGCCCTACGACGCATCCCAGGGCGACTTCGGCGTGGCGGGCACGGTGGAGTACCAGCTCGGACTGGCGCGGCGCGGCCTGACCGCGTCCCTCTCCACGGGCAGCTACGCCGCGCGCCGGCTGTCCCTGGTCTGGGGACCGCCGGAGGCCAGTGAAGCCACCTTCGTGGGACTGCTGCTGCGCCAGGGCCACGGCTTCGGCCCCAACCGCTCCTACGCCAACGCGGGGCTCATGGCGCAGGTGGAGCTGCGCGTGGGCGACGAGTCGCGGCTGCGCCTGTTCGGCACCAGCTATGGCATGCGCTTCGCGTCGCCGGGCGTGGTGCGGGAGACGGACGTGGTGGACGCCCGGATGCCGTGCGCTCCGGATGCGGACTCGCAGTTCTTCTGCTCCTACGACCCCAACCAGGGCGGTGCCGGGCAGCGCCACCTCCTCTCCGCTGAGCTCCAGTCACGGCTGAAGCGCGGCGGGCGCTTCGTCCAGCAGGGCTACGTCATCCTCCGGCAGACGCGCATCCGCGACAACTTCACGGGCTTCCTGCTGGACACCACCCCGCCGGACGGCCAAAGCCAGCGCGGTGACAACACGGAAGGGTACTACCGCGGCTCTACCCTGGGCCTGCGGGGCCGCTACGTCCCGGGGCTCACGTTGCTGGGGCAGCCGCAGCCGCTGGAGCTCGGCTACGTGGCCCGCTACGACGACGTGCGCACGCGCTCGCGCCGGCTGAGGGACAGCGGCGGCGTGCCCTACGCCACCGTCTTCGACAACCAGGTGCGCACCACGAACCTGGGCGCCTACGCCTCGTTGCGAGTCGCCCCCTTGTCGTGGCTCACCCTGCGCGGTGGCGTGCGCCTGGACACCTTCCTCTTCGGCGTGGATGACTTCAACCGGCCCACCCAGGACCGCGATGGTCCCCGCCTCCCCGACGAGTCCCTGGAGGCCTACGGCTTCTTCGCCAGCCCGCGCGCGTCGGCGGAGCTTCGCCTGACGCCCCGGCTCACCTGGCTCACCAGCGCGGGCCTGGGCGCGCGCTCCAGCGACGCCGCCGCGCTGTCCGACGCGGAGCTGGCGCCCTACGCCCGCGTGGCCTCGGGCGAGACGGGCCTGGGCTGGCGGCTGGACGGGCCCCTGGCGTTGGAGGCCCGCGGCGCCTTCTTCGCCACGCGCGTGTCGCAGGACTTCGTGTTCGACGAGACGGTGGGCCGCAACCAGCCCGTGGGCGCCTCGCAGCGGCTGGGCGCCTTCGTCAGCGCGCGCGGGACGTTGAGGGACAGGGTGGACGTCCAGGCCTCGCTGGCCTGGGCGCGCGCCACGCTGCCCGCGCCCGGGGCCTCGGCGTGGAAGCTGTGGGACGGGACGGTGATGCCCTACATCCCGGAGCTGCTGGGCCGCGTGGATGCCTCGCTGCGAGGCACCACCCGCGTCGCGGGGCAGCAGGTGGACTGGAACGTGGCCCTGGGACACAGCGCCATCGGCCCCAGGCCCCTGCCGCTGGACCGCTACAGCGCGCCCATCTTCCTGTTCGACGTGGGCACGCGGGCCCGCTGGAAGGCGGTGGAGGTGGGCCTGTCGGTGGAGAACCTGCTCGACACGCGCTGGCGCGAGTCGGAGTTCAACTACGTGTCAAACTTCCGCGGCCCGGACGCGCCTCCGTCGCTGATGGCCACCCGGCACTTCACCGCGGGCGCGCCCCGCATGTTCATGGGCACGCTCACCCTTCACCTGGACCTCCAGGAGGACTCGCCATGACGTCCCCGCCGCACACCACCCGCCGCGCCTTCACGTGGATGTTGGGCACCGCGCTCGTGGGAGGCGCGTCCGCTTGTGGCCTCTCTGGCACGGGAGGCCGTAGCGTCACCTTCCGCATGGGCCTGCGCACCGCGAAGGCCCCCGGGGAGGACGCGCTCGGCGAGTTCACCACCGACGCGGGCTGGCGCGTCCGCTTGTCGTCCGGGGTGATGGTGCTGGGCCCCATCTACATCTTCGAGAATGCCTCGCCGCTGGAGCCCACGGCCTCGGCGCCGCGCGTCCTGCGACGGCTGGGACAGTGGTTGCTGCCCACCGCGCACGCCCACGACGGGCACTTCTTCTCCGGTGGCACGGTGCTGGGGGAGTGGGACCGCGAGGTGGTGTTCGACCTGCTGGCGGAGGTGGGCGAGGTGCGGGAGCTGGGGCGCTCGCCGGGCATCGCCGGGCTGGCGCGCTCCTTCTCGCTGCTGCTCCAGCCGCCGTCCCGGGCCCTGGGCGCGGAGGGCGCGGCGCTGGGCGGCCGGTCGATGATTCTGGAAGGAACCGCGTCCCGGCAGGAGGCGCACGTCCCGTTCCGGGTGGCCCTGGACTTCCCGCCGCCCGTGGAGCTGCAGCGCGTGGACTTCGTGCCCATCGCGGCGGAGCTCGACGAAGGCGGCCGCTTCGTCGTGGAGGTGCAGCCCCACCGCTGGTTCGAAGGCGCGCACTTCGACCGCGTGACGGTGCCCGAGGGTGGCGGGGTGGTGGAGCTGACGCCCGACACGCAGGTGTACCGGGCGCTGACGCTCAACGTGCGCCGCTACACCGCCTTCGCCGGGACGTGGGAGCCCGCCTGACGCGCGTTCAGCGCGAGCCCTGCGGCACGGGCGTGGCGCCCTGACTGGCGCCGCGCACCACCACCAGCCAGACGAGCGACACGCCCATCCACGCCGCGCACAGCGCGGTCCAGCTCCGCGGCGCGGAGGCGTGCACCAGCCACCACGTCACCGCCGCCCCCATGGCGAGCACCCGCCCCAGCTCCAGCGGCAGGCTCCAGCGCCGTGACTCCAGCATCCCGCTCCACGCGGTGGCCATGGCCCAGAAGAGCAGGCTGAGCACCAGCTTCTGCCAGCCGGTCAGCGGCGAGGCGTGGTGGCTCACCAGCAGCATGAAGGGCATCGCCGCCAGCAGCTGGAACACGAGGTAGCCCCGGGTGCCGGGCAGCTCGGTGGACTGGAACTTCAGCTCCACGCCGTCCTTCTTCCAGCCCAGGGAAGGGCGCGGCGGAAGGTCCGCGGGCCGCCAGCCGGTGGGCATCACCCAGATGCGCAGCCGGTCCCAGTGGCTCCGGGTGGCCACCGCGTCACCGACGAGCTTCCCCCACGCCTGGAAGTTGATGACGGTGGGGTCCCAGGTGTTGGGCGGGGAGGTGAGGCCGTAGGAGCACGCCTCCTTCTCCTCCTGGAAGGTGCCGAACAGCTTGTCCCAGATGATGAGGAAGCCCGCGTAGTTCTTGTCGATGTAGACGTCATTGCGCGCGTGGTGGACGCGGTGGTGCGACGGCGTGTTGAGCCAGGACTCAATCCACCGGGGCAGCTTCGGGATGACGCGCGTGTGCGGAATGAATTGGAGCACCAGGTGGAAGGCCACCATGGCCAGCACGGCCTCGGGCGGGAAGCCCACCAGCACCAGCGGCCAGTAGAAGAGGAACGAGAAGAGGCGCTGCGTCACGCTCGCGCGCAGGGCCACCGCGTAGTTCAGCTCCTCGGTGGAGTGGTGCGGCGAATGGGCGGCCCAGCCGATGTTGGTGCGGTGGCCGAAGCGATGGAACCAGTAGAAGAGGAAGTCCACGCCCAGGAAGAGCGCCACCAGCTCCAGCGGGGACGACACCCCCAGTTGCCAGGGGGCGAACTGTCCCAACTGGATGAAGAGCGGGAGCACCAGCAGCGCCACCGCCACGTTGACGCACTGGTTGAGCACCGCGGTGCCCATGCTCGCGATGGAGTCCTGGAAGGCGTAGTACCCGTTGCGCCGGATGACGCAGTAGGCGAACTCCCCCAGCGCCAGGACGATGACGAAGGGCGTGGCCACGGCGTAGACGTTGATGCTCATGCCGCCGGTGTATGGCGCCCGGAGCAAGGCCGCCTTAACCTGGGTTAAGCCCAGGTGCCCTCCGCTTGAGATACCCGAAGCTCTTCGAGCACATCGCCGCGCTCGCGCCGCTCCCCGCCAGCGAATGGCTGAAGGCGGAGGCGCTGGCGCGGGAGCAGGCGCTGGACAAGCGCGCGCTCTTCCTGCGGCCAGGGGACTCCGCGGACCGCTTCGGGCTGGTGCTCCAGGGCGTCTTCCGCGCGGTGCGCGTCTCCGCTCGGGGGGAGGAGTCCATCAAGGCCTTCCGCGCCGAGGGGGAGCTCATCGGCGCCTACGCGGAGATGTTGCAGGGCCAGCCCTCCATGACGTCCATTGAAGCGCTGGAGCCGGGCCGCGTGCTGGCCTTCCAGGCGCGGGACCTCCAGGCGCTGGAGGCCGGCCACGCCTGCTGGGCCCAACTCGCCCGGCGGGTGGCGGAGCAGCACTACATCTTGAAGGAGCGCCGCGAGCAGGAGTTCCTCGACCTGTCCGCGGAGGAGCGCCTGGAGCGCTTCTGGCAGGAACACCCCCACCTGCACGGGCGTGTCCCTCAGCGGGACGTCGCGGCCTACCTGGGCATCACCGAGGTGGCCTTGAGCCGCATCGTGTCACGCCGCCGCAAGCGGGCGGAGTGAGCGCGGCGGCGCGGTCCATGGTTTCATCGAACGCCGACCCGCCATGTCCTCCCTCCCATCCTCGCAGGACCTCCCGCAGCGGCCCCTGACTCGTGAAGACGCCCGGACGCTCACGCTGGCGGCGCTGGGTGGGGCGCTGGAGTTCTACGACTTCATCATCTTCGTCTTCTTCACCAAGGTCATCGGCGAGCGCTTCTTCCCGCCCGACACGCCGGAGTGGCTGCGTCAGTTGCAGGCCTTCGGGCTGTTCGCGGCGGGCTACCTGGCGCGCCCGCTGGGCGGCATCGTCATGGCCCACTTCGGGGACCGGGCGGGCCGCAAGCGCATGTTCACGTTGAGCGTGTTCATGATGTCGGTGCCCACGCTGCTGATAGGCCTGCTGCCCACCTATGAGACGGCGGGCTACGCGGCGCCCCTGGCGCTGCTCCTGCTGCGGGCGGTGCAGGGCGCGGCGGTGGGCGGCGAAGTCCCAGGGGCCTGGGTCTTCGTGTCGGAGCATGTCCCGTCGCGCAGGGTGGGGCTGGCGTGTGGGACGCTCACCGCGGGCCTCACGTTCGGAATCCTGCTGGGCTCGCTGGTGGCCACGGCGGTGAACTCGCTGCTGGGCCCCGCGCAGGTGAGCGCCTACGGCTGGCGAGCGCCCTTCCTCATCGGCGGCGTGTTCGGCTTCCTGGCGGTGTTCCTGCGCCGCTGGCTGGCGGAGACGCCCGTCTTCGAGGAGCTGCGGCGGCGCAAGGCGCTGGTGAAGGAGCTGCCGCTCAAGGCCGTGCTGCGAGGCCATGGCGGCGCCGTGGTGATGTCCATGCTGCTCACCTGGGTGCTCACCGCAGGCATCGTCGTGGTCATCCTGATGACGCCCACGTTGATGCAGAGCCTGCACGCCGTCACCGCCACGCACGCGCTGGTGTCCAGCAGCGTGGCCACGCTGAGCCTCACGTTCGGCTGCGTGGCCTATGGCCTGCTCGCGGACCGGGTGGGGGTGGGCCCGTCATTGGGGCTGGGCTGTGCGTTGATGCTGGCGGCGGCGTATGCGCTGTACCTGGGCGCGGCGGCATCCCCGGAGGCGCTGGTGCCGCTGTCCGCGCTGGCGGGCTTCAGCGTCGGCGTGGTGGGCGTGGTCCCCACCGCCATCGTGCGCGCCTTCCCCGCTCCGGTGCGCTTCTCGGGGCTGTCCTTCTCCTACAACATGGCCTACGCCCTCTTCGGTGGGCTCACGCCCCTGGTCGTCACCTTGCTGATGAAGGTGTCGCCCCTGGCCTCCGCGCACTACGTGGCCGCGGTGAGCGTCATGGGCGTGGGGCTCGCGCTCCACCTGCTGCGCGCGGGGCGGGGCGCGGCGCTGCACCCCGCCACCGAGCCCTGACTCAGTAGCGCTCGAAGACGAAGTTGAACGTCTCCTGCTCCGTCGGCCCGAAGGTGAGCCGGAGGAAGCGGTCGCCGCCGGGGGCGGTGAACTTCAGCGTGTGGCTGATGGCGGGCAGGCAGACGGGCCGGGCGGGCTCCAGCGCGGAGGCGACGGCGTCCTCGCCCTCCGTCGTGTCGTGCACCGTCACGGGGATGGGGCGGTCGAGGTACAGGACGACGGGCTCGTCCCGGCTCTCTCCCGAAACGACCTCCGTGTAGCCCAGGAAGGACGCGCCGCTGGCGGGGAGCGTCAGGGCGTAGAACTCGTGGGAGGCGTCCGTCGCGGGGTAGATGGTGGGGGAGGCGCTCGCGGTGACGGGCGTCGGGCTCTCCAGCAGCGCGTGGGCGCAGGCGTGCTCGGTGGTGCCGTCGCGCCGGCCGGTGGTGAAGTCCAGCCGTCCATCACCGAGTCCCGCGTGGGACGTGTCCACCGCGTGGCCCTCGGCGCTCCGCAGTCCGCCGAGCTCCAGGGTGTACGCCGTCTCCTCCTCGAGCGGGGGCAGGTCGGATTCGGGCCGGGGGATGTCGACCAGCAGCATGTGGCCGTACTCGAGCCAGGTGCCCGTCAGGGTGCGAGGCGCATTGGCCGGAGTCGTCCGGTCGACGAGCGTGACCTCCGCCGCCGTGGTGTCCATGGACGTGTCGAAGACGAGCGTGACGCGCTTGCGCGCCGCGGTGGTCATCGCGTCCGTCTTGAACAGCTCCACGGGCAGCACGTTGGTCTCTCCCTCCGAGGGAGTTGAGCCGATGACCGCGGGGCCCTGGACCGAACCAGCGTCGGGCTGCGTGCCGGCGTCGGGCTGGGTGCCGGCGTCGGGCTGGGTGCCCGCGTCCGGCAACGGATTGGGCGGCGTGGGGTCGTCGTTGTCACAGCCGGCCAGGGCCAGCAGGGCGCACGTGGCGAGCAGGGTGGTGGTGGCGGCGGTTCGCATCGGAGGGCCTTGGTGGGGATGGTGCGAGGAGGAGAGCCGGGGCGCCCCCGTGGTGAGCGGAGCGCCCCGGTGGAGGGGCCGAGGTGCGGCCCAGGTCACCCAGTGGGTGACGGGCTAGCAGTTGAAGATGGTGGGGTCGGTGTCGTCGCAGTCGAAGCGCTGGGTGACGTAGCCCGCGGGCGCCTCACACGCGAAGCGGTAGAGCGGGCTGCTCGCGCCGTAGCCATCTCCGTCCGCGTCCCGGTAGTAGCGGCCGCGGTTGTCATACAGGTACTCGGGCACGATGCCGACCGAGGTGGTGGGCGCGCTGATGTTGATTTCATAGGTGTGGCCGACCGTCAGGTCGAACACCCGCGCGTGGTGCAGCGCGCAGGTGCCCTCGGTGATGCCGTCGGTGCTCACCAGCGCGTTCAGCGTGACGTTGGGCGTGACGCTCGTGTCCACCGCGGTGATGGTGACGTTCTGCGTGGCGTAGAACGCCACGGACTCCACGGTGGAGCCCGCCGAGGCCCTGGCCACGGGGATGTACGTCACCGTGCCCGCGCCGCCGCCGGACAGCGTCACGGTGTAGTGCTTGTGCTGGGTGCTGATGTTGGGCGCGCCGCTGGTGCCGTTCACGTTCACGTTGTCGCCAGGGTTGGACGCGTGGGCGCACGCGTGCGTCGTCATGGCCGTGTTGTCCACGCTGGTGCAGGTGGCCTCCAGGGGCTGCTCCTGCTCCGACGTGAAGTCCTGCCCCGCGTCGTCCATGGGGCCGCAGGCGGCCAGCGACAGGCCGAGGAATGCACTGAAAAGGGTCCGCTGGGTCAGCTTCATGATGAGGCTTCCTTTCGTGAGCCGGGCTCAAAGCCGTGAGCGCCGGTAATCGCCACTCATGACGTATTGGCAACTTGGTTGCAATAACGCGGAAGGTCGGTTCGCCCCGGACGCGCTACTGCAGGTGCTCGATGACCATGTGGAGCTCGGGCAGGGACGTGGGGCCGAGCTGGAGCGTGTACTGGACGCGGTCGGTCAGCTCGTAGCCGACCATGTGCTTCAGCCCGTCGCAGAAGCCGCCGGTGGCCTGGGTGCCGGCCTGGGGCACGGTGGTGCTGATGGCCGTCTCGGTGAGGGTGACGGGCACGTCCGGGCTGCTCAGGTAGACGACGAAGTTGCCGGTGGCGAAGGCCTTGTAGCTGAAGGTCCCCACGTACTGGCCGTCCTCCGGGAGGAGCTTCACCGTGTAGTAGGTGTGGAAGTCGTCCACGCGCGGATGACGGGCGGTCGTGGCGTTGACGGTGACGAAGGGGCCGTTCGTGACGTGCCAGCACGCGTGCTCGCCGTCGTCGCCGAAGTCGAAGCCGTCACTGGGGACGTAGTCCGGGTCCGGCACGCAGGCCAGGCCATCCTCGGCGGCAAGGTAGCCCTTGTTGCAGTGGCACCAGTCACCGGTGGGCTCCCGGTGGATGTGGCCGTTGGGCTCGCAGGGGTCGCCTTGCTCGACAGGGGGTGGGTCTTCGTCTCCGCCACAGGCGATGGCCACCGTGGCACACGCGGTCAGGAAGAGGACTCGGAGGGTCGGGCGCATGGGGTGCTTCCTACATGCTTCATGGATTCAAATGCAACTCAGGTGCATGTGTTGCAGTGGCGCGAACGCGCGAAGGCCCACGGTGGGAGGAGGAAGCTCCCGCCGTGGGCCCGAAAGACGCTCAGCAGGTCAGGTCAGTGGTGGTGACCCGCCTCCTCGATGATGAGGGTGAACGAGGCGTTGCTGGGGCGAATGGAGCGGAACTCCAGGTAGTACTCGGTGTCGGCCTCGAGGTCCGCGACGGTGGCCTTCTTCAGGCTGGAGCAGACCTCGGTGGGGACGGTGTAGCGGCACTCGCGGGCCACCTCGGTGCCGGTGGCGGCCTCGAAGATGCGCAGGCCGCGGTTGCGCGATAGGATGAAGGCGAACTCACCCGACTCGTCCGGGAGGAACGAGACGCGCCCGGCGTAGTTCCACGGCATGTGCTGCGGCAGGGTGACCTGGTAGGCGGTGTGCGCCTGGCTGACGTCCACGAGGACAGGCGCGCCCAGGGCGGCGGCGGTGACGGGCTCGAAGGGGCCGTACTCGGCGTGGTAGCACGCGTGCTCGACGATGTGCTCCAGCTCCTCGGGCTCCTCGCAGGAGGGGAGGGCGTTGAACAGGGCCTCCTCGCTGCTTTCCAGGGCGGCGGCCTCGGGAGCAGTGGGGGCATCCTCGTCGACGGGGGTGCCGCAGCCGGCGAGCAGGACGGCCACGCTGGTGGCGAGCAGGGACTGCTTGAAGGGGAATTGCAGCTTCATGGTGATTGCTCCTTGGAGGGGTACTGCGGGGTGACACAGGGGTGGTCAGGGCGTGGCGGGGCGCAGGACGAGCCACGCGGCCACGACCTCTCCCGAGGGTTTGCGCTCGGGAGGCAGTTGCATGTGCGTGGTGCGCTCGCCGAGCTGCAGGTCGGCGGTGCGGCGGAAGGCCTCCTGGAAGGAGTCGCCGTCCGGGAAGGTGACGCGCGCGACGCAGCCCGCCGCGAAGCAGCGAGGTGGCTCGGCCTGGACGGGCAGCACATCGGCCTCCACCTGGGCGTGCCACTTCGCCAGCGCCGCCCGGGCTTGCTCCGTCCAGGGCTCGTGGCTCACACCGGACGCCCTCAGCTCCGCCAGCACCGCGTCCCGGCGGGCCTCGGGCGCGGCGTAGGTTCCGCGCAGGGCCTTCACCAGCGGCAGGCGCGAGGCGGGAGGCGCGCGCCGGGAGCGCGAGGCGGGCGCCAAGGTGGGTTCGTCGCTGGGACGCACGCCCGGCAGCGCCTGGGGGACCGGGCCGGCGGGACGGCGCGCGACGGCGATTGGGCGCGGCGTGGGGGCCGGGGCGAGCGGAGCGGCGGCATCGGGCTCAGGAGCCCGCCGTGGAAGCTCCACCGGCCGGTGAAGCCAGGAGGCAGTGGCGCAGGCCAGCGCGAGTCCCGTGAATCCCAGGCTCCAGATGATTCGGCTCACGATGACGCGCCCTCCTTCGTGGCAGGACAAAGCTCCGCCGTCCCCGCCAGGTCCCCATTCCAGGAACGCTCGCGATAATCTGCCATCTAGATTCACATGCAATCAAGTTGCATTTAATGGACGGAGGCGTGGCGTTGCGTGTCACGCGGACGGCGAGTCACGCCGCGATGTAGGTCTCCGAGGACCCTGTATTTCTTGTGTTTCAGGAAAGTGGGTTGCCGGTCACGGACTTCATCCACTAGGACAGTTGCCCTCTCACGCCGAGGTCACTCCATGGGAATGCCGTCCTTGTTGCTGCGCGTGGTGGTGCTGGTCGTCCTGGCTGTGCCCACGCTGGCCCATGCGGGCTCTTATCTGCGCGTCGTCAGTTGGAACCTGCGTCACGAGGGGTGGACCGCGGAGCAGACGTATCGCGAGGACGCGGAGCAGATCTGGCGGCAGTACGGCGCGAACAGCAATTCGAACAACGGCTGTGACGTGGTGTTCCTGCAGGAGGTGATGAACACCAGCGTGGTTCCGGCGGTCGTCGCGGAGCTCAACGCCGTCTCTGGCGTGAAGTGGCGCTATGCGCAGACGCCGCTCATCGGGCGCTCGTCGTACAAGGAAATCTACGCGGTGCTGTACCGGGAGGACACGGTGTCGCTGCTGTCCTCCAGCGTGTACGGCGACGCGGGGGATGTGTTCGAGCGCGAGCCGCAAATCGTCCGCGTGCGGCACAATCCCACGGGCGCTGACTACACGTTCATCAACTGGCACACCGTCTGGGGCAACCCCGCGGACCGCGACGCCGAGGTGAAGCGCATCGGCGCGGTGTTCAAGTCGGTGCAGGACGCCAGCTCCACCGACCAGGACGTCATCCTGGTGGGGGACCACAACATGGCGTGCACGGCGTCGTCGTGGGCGAACCTGGTGGCGCTGTCTCCCACGGTGACCTGCACGCTGAACGTGGCCACCACCATCAACCTCAGTGGCAGCTACGTGAATGCCTATGACCACTTCTGGATGCAGCCGACCTACGTGACGGAGTTCTCCTCGGCGGGGCGCGACTACATCGGGAACACGCGGGACTTCGTCACCCGCCTGTCGGACCACGCGCCCATCTACCTGACGCTGTATTCCAACAGCGATACGGACTGAGTCTCTTGAGACGTCGCGCATGGGGTGTGGGGGGCGCCGCGCTGGTATTGGCGGCGCTCGCGATGTGGTGGCTGTGGCCCGCGGACGTCGCCGCGCCGGGGGCACCTCCCCGCGCACCCGCCGCGCGCATGGAAGCCGCGACCCCGGTGAAGCCGCCGCCGCCCGTGGCGCCGGAGCCCCCGCGTCCCGAGGGGCTGCGTCTGCGCGTGGTGCTGCGAGGGGATGTGCCCTTCCAGGGAGAGGCCCGCGTGGGCGTGGCCTCCATCACCGACGCGGACCGGCACCTGTGGGAGGTGTCGAAGCGCGAGGGGCGCGAGGGCGCCGGGCCCGAGCGGCTGGAGGACCTGGCCAACGTGTCGGAGTGGCGGCCCGTGGAGGTGACGCCGTCGCTGGCGGGTGGGGTGCTGGGGCCGGTGCTCGTGCCTGTGGCGCCGCTCTACCGGGTGGTGGCCTGGGCAGCGGATGGAACGTTCTGGCTGGGAGACGTGGTGCCCGAGGAGGGGGCCGCCACCGGCGTCGTGGAGGCCGTCCTGTCTGCCCGGGCGCCCACCGGTGTGCGGGTGCGGCTCGCGGGAGTGCGACCCGAGCATGGCCCGTTCTCACTGCGTGTGGTGCGTGGCGTGTCCCGGGATGCCCGTGACGCGGAGCGCGCGAGCGAGCTGTTGCCCGTGATTCGGCAGGTCGCGCCGGACCTCGCCTCCGCGCTCGCGGACGGAGTGGCGCTCCCGCTTCCCGTGGGGAATCCGCTGGAGCTGCTGCCCTTGCCCACGGACCCATCGGTGGGGTTGGTGCTCCGGAGCGCGGCGGGGCGGGAGAGCGGCTGGGTGGAGGTGCCGCTGCGCGAGGGGCGGTTGGAGTCGGTGGTGTTGGACGTGGACTCGCTCTTCCCTGAGGGATTGGGTGAAGCGGTGACGCTGCGGGGGAAGCTGGAGCTGGAAGGAACGTTCCGTCCACCGGAGGGCGCGAGGTTGTTGGGGCCGGAGGACGTGGAGGTTCCGCTCGCGCCGGATGGGCGTTTTGTCGTGTCGGGGCTGCCGTCCTGGGCGCCGTCCCGCTTCCGCGTCGAGGTGGCGTCGCCGGTCTCCGGACGCCCGGTGGCCGCGACGGAGCAGGCTTTCGACTTCAGCCCCGAGCCGGGGGTGCGCGATGCCGAGGTGACGTGGCGCGTGAAGCCCTACCGGTGGCTCGTGTTGCGCATGGATGGCGCGATGCGGGCACAGCTAGAGGCGCGGACCCAGAAGCCCTATCCCGTGTTCATCCTCCAGCGGTGGCGCGATGGGACGCGGTGGGAGCTGGCCTCCGCCGGCGCCTTCATCCAGGAGGAGGATGGGATGGCCGTGTCCATCCTGGCGCCGGGGCGCTACCGGGTGCTGGTTTCCTTCTCCGTTCACGAGGTCTACAGCAGCACCGCCGCGGACATGGGCGAGGACCGGGTGGACGGCGCCGTCACCTTCCAGGTGGACGTGGAGGGGAGGGACTGCGAGGTGCTCGTCACGGCCGGGCGCAAGCCGGTGTTCGGCGCGCGGGTCACCGCCTCCAGCGACGTGGGCTCACTGCCTCCCGCGTGGGGCCTCACGGATGCGCGGGGCCGTTGGCGGTTGGGGCGCGTGAGGCCGTTCGGCCTTCACCTGGAGGTGGAGGCGGAGGGCTACGCGCCTTGGACAGGGGACGTTGCCGAGGCTTGCCGGCGAGCGGGCGAGGTGCGCGTTCAGCTCTAGGGAAGACCCCGCTCGCGGCGCTGGCCACGAGCAGGGCCGGGGCCGCGCATGTCAGGCCGCGTTGGCGGTGAGGGCGATCAACTCCGCGCGAGTGCGCCTGGGCGCCGCGGCGGGCTCCAGCGCATCGGCCACCGGGGCGTCCGCATCGCCCTCCTCGGCTGCCAGCTCAGGCGCGCGATTCTTGCCGCCCAGGGCCTCCACCCAGCCCTCCAGCAGGTCCATCAGCGCGCTGCGCTGCTCGCCTTCCAACGGCATCAGCAGCCGCGCCATGCGCTCCTGGACCACCGAGTCGGCCTGCTCCGCCAGCGCGCGCCCCTGCTCGGTGAGCCGCACCCGCACGCGGCGCCGGTCATGCCGCACGGAGCGCTCGCGCTGGACGAGCTGCGCGGCCTCCAGCCTGTCCAACAGCCGGCTCAGGCGCGGCGGAGCGATGCCACCCAGCCGCTCCGCGAGGATGTTCACGGGAAGGAGGCTCTCCGCCTTCAGCCACCAGATGGCCTGGACCTCCATCGGGTCCAGCTCGGTATGCGGTAGGGCCCCCAGGGGACTGCCCAGCGCACCGCAGCGCGCTACGTCGATGAGCAGGTTCTTCAACCGCGCCACCTGCACCCGCACTTCCGCCGAGAGCTCGGACATCCTGGTCGTCTCCGTCTCTCGGGCGTCATCGCTCCTCCATCCGAGGGAGCCCGATGACCGCCCGTCTCCATGGGGGGAAAAGCCCCCGACGGGGTCATCAACGGCCCGGCACGGAAGGCATATCGGACCCACGGAGGGAAATGAGCGGGGTGCGTCAGGCGCCGCTGGCCTTCTTGCGCTGGGCCTTCGCCTTGGTGTGCGCCTTGTCGAAGCCCTCGTAGAAGCGCACGGCCTGCTCGCCCACCATCTGGATGTGCTGGTTGTTGAAGTAGGCGGTGACGGGCGCGGCCACCAGCGGCATGGCCCGCCCCAGCGTCTGCATGCCACCCTTCTCCAGCAGCATGGCGGCCAGCTTCCCCAGCACCTTCGGCCCCGCGCGGGGCAGCGGGCCCAGGCCGTTGGCGTAGCCGAACAAATCCAGCATCTCCCCGCGCGCCCGCTCCGTCTTGAGGTTCACCTTGTAGAGGGTGGCCACGTCCGTGAGCAGGAGGATTTGCAGGTACGCCATGAAGAGCAGGTCCGCCGGCAACGCCACCAGCCCGAACACCCCGCTCACCCCGCCCACCATGCTGGCGAGGTTCTTCTTCTCGTCCACGATGCGCTGGGCCAGCTCCCGCGGCGACGCCTGCGGGTAGCGCTTCTCCAGCGTGGCGATGCGCACGCGCGAGCGCGCCACCTCCTGCAGGACGATGTCCGACAGCCGCGCCGAGCCGAGCTTCTTCAGCTCCGCCGGTGTCATCTTCTTCATGAAGGCCAGCCGCTCGGCCACGCTGTCGTAGATGCCCATCCCTCAATAACCCCGCTCGGACAGGTAGAGGTCCACCAGCGCGCCTTCTTCGTACCAGGCGTGCCGCATCTCCACGTTGAACCAGCGCGAGTCTGGCTTCGGCCCGCGCACCTCCAGCTTCACCTGGTTGGGAGAGGTGTCGATGATGGCCGCGCGCGCCTTGCACGCGGAGCCCGGGTCTTCGCCGTAGCCGCCTTCAAGGCAGATTTCATCACCCACCGAGAGCCGACGGGTGTACTCGGTGGCCAGGTAGAGGGCGTCGTCACACGAGCCCCGCGGGGACGACGTGCCCAGCGCCTCACACCGGTTCTGCGGCGGCGCCTTCACGACGGGGATGACCCCGTAGAGCGGGTCGTCGTTGTTCGGATCCGGACGGAAGGCCCCCGTGCCCGTACAACCTGTCAGCACCAGCGAGAGCGCGCCAGCGCTCACCCACGACCGCCTCATCGTATCGACTCCTTCGGGGCCCATGATCCCACCCTCTAAGAAAGGGTGGAGCATGGCAAAAGGCGTTCGATGGGGCAAAGCAGCCCGCGGTCAGCGGAGCCGTCAGGCCGAGCGACGCTGCGGGCCCGGAATCTCGGTCGTCTGCCCGGGCACCACGCGGTTGTCCTTGTCCACGAACACCACGGTGGGCTTCCAGGTCGCCACCTCGGCCTCCTCCACTTCCGCGAAGGTGGCCAGGATGACCAGGTCGCCCGGCTTGTTCAGGTGCGCCGCCGCGCCGTTGATGCAGATGACGCCGCTGCCGGCCTCACCTTCCAGCGCGTAGGTCTCCAGGCGCGTGCCCTGGGTGATGTTCCAGACCGCGACCTTCTCGTTCTCCACGATGTCGGCGGCGCGGAGCAGGTCGCGGTCGATGGTGACGGACCCTTCGTAATCCAGGTCAGCCTGGGTGACGGTCGCGCGGTGGATTTTCGACTTGAAGAGGATGCGGCGCATGTGGGTCTGGACCTTGGAAAAAGCGGCAAGGACGCCCCACCGTAACGTCTGGGGCGCCCTGGGACAACCCTGCGTTCAGCTCCCCTGCCCGCAGTGCAGGCAGGCGTCACTTAACGAAATTGACGAGCTGACTGAGACTCAGGGGAACGCTCTGGGATTCCGAGGTGAGCTTGCCGTCCAGGCGGACCTGCGCATTTCCGCCCGAGCGCAGGGCCAGCGCCGCGTTCGCCGCGCGCGCGAAGTTGATGGTGAGGGGCAGGGTGACCTGCTTCGTCCCGCTGCCGTCCAGCTTGCCCAGGTTGCCGGTGGAGAGCGTGCCCACATCCGCGCCCGCCACCTTCAGCGCGCCGGTGATGCCGGCCACCGGCAGCGGGAAGCTGTTGCGGTTGGTGATGGACAGCGGGAACTCCACGGTGGCGCCGGACAGGGTGATGTTCTTGATGCGCGGCGCCTGGAAGGACACCTGCGGAACCTTGGGGACCTCGAAGGTGCCCTCCTTCGCCAGCGGGAAGCTCAGCACGCCCACGGGCGTCTTCACGCCCAGCTTGCCCTGCGCCTTGAAGGCGGCCTTGTCCTGCTTGAGGAACGTCTCCAGCACGGGGACGATGTCCGCGAACTTCACGTTGGCGGGGAAGACGAGCTCGCTCTTGCCGTTGGCCTTGAGCGCCAGCCCGGAGCGCGGCTTTCCAGCCACCACCTGCTTGCCCTCCACGAAGAAGGCGTAGTCCACCTCGGCCAGGTTCAACCCGAAGCCGTTGGGGTTGTTCAGCTCGTAGACCAGGTTGATGGT
This sequence comes from Myxococcus sp. AM010, assembly GCF_013372585.1. Lineage (NCBI taxonomy): Bacteria > Pseudomonadati > Myxococcota > Myxococcia > Myxococcales > Myxococcaceae > Myxococcus > Myxococcus sp. AM010. Next base: position 54,825 of record NZ_JABXEO010000005.1, on the reverse strand, counting down.
GGCGTCGGACAAGGACGCATCCGCGAGCCGGGCTGTCTTGAAGGAGAGGGTGGGCTTCTTGAAGGCCCCCTTCAGCATCTTCTGGAGGGCGGCGCAGCCACTGAGCGTGGTGAGTCCAAGGACGGCCAGGACGAGGAGGGCGCGTTTCATGGTGGGCATGGGCGTATCACCGGACGGCCCCTCTCCGCGCGGATTCAATGCAATGCCGTGGGAGGTGGTATGTGGGAAGCCTCCCGTACCCAGATGGAGGCACCCTTGTCCGGGGTCCGTGCACACATCTCCGCCCATCTTCCACCCTGGCGCGCCTGGCTGGCCCTGGGCTTGCTGGCCGCGGCCTCGGTGTCCTGTTCCAAGAGCAGCCAGGACCCCGCGGAGCGGCGGACCCTGTCGCTGAAGCCCTGCCGGTTGGAGGGGCTGGCCACGCAGGCCCAGTGCGGAACCTACGAGGTCTTCGAGGACCGGGCCGCTCGCACGGGCCGCAAGATTCCCCTGCGCGTCGTGGTGGTGCCGGCGCTGGCGGCGCAGCCGCGGCCGGATCCGCTGGTGCTGCTGGCGGGAGGCCCGGGCCAGGCGGCGTCGCGTTCGACGCAGGTGTTGATGGCGGTGGAGCGCATCCGCCGCAAGCGCGACATCGTGCTGGTGGACCAGCGGGGCACGGGAGACTCGAATCCGCTGAACTGCAAGACGGACACGCCGGAAGAGGGCCTGTCCTCGCGGCTCGAGGAGAGCGGCGCGGCGGAGGAGGTGCGCAAGTGCCGCGAGGGCTGGGACGCGGACGTGCGCCACTACACCACGCCCGTCGCCATGGACGACCTGGACGAGGTCCGCGAGGCGCTGGGCTACGAGCAGCTCAACCTCTGGGGCGTGTCCTACGGCACGCGCGCGGCGCTCGTGTACATGCGGCAGCACCCGGAGCGCGTGCGGACCGCCATTCTGGACGGCGTGGCGCCCATGGGGCTGTACCTGCCGCTCTATGCACCCCGCGACGCGCAGCAGGCGCTGGACCGCCTGCTGGCGAACTGCGAGGCGGACGCGGCGTGCGCCAAGGCGTATCCGGACCTGCGGCCCAGGACGGAGGCGTTGCTGACGACGCTGGAGACCACGCCCGCGCGCACCCGGGTGGCGCACCCGCGCACCGGCGTGCTGGAGGAGGTCGTCCTGTCGCGCCGCGCCTTCCTGTCGCAGCTCTTCGTGCAGCTCTACAGCCCGGAGCTGTCCTCCCTGGTGCCGCTGATGCTGGACCGGGCCACGCAGGGAGACTGGTCCCCCTTCGTCGCGCTCAGCGTGGGCCTGACGGAGAACCTGGGCCGCACGGTGAGCCAGGGCCTCTACTTCGCCGTCGTGTGCGCGGAGGACGCGCCCTTCTACGACGAGGCGGTGGTGGCTCGCGAGTCGCAGGGCACCTGGTTCGGCCCGACCATGGGCCGGGAAGTGCTCTCCGTCTGCGCGGACTGGCCGCGCGCCGCCCTGCCCCAGGGCTACCGCGAGCCGGTGGTGTCGTCGGTGCCCACGCTGCTCTTGTCGGGCGAGCTGGACCCGGTGACGCCGCCCGCGTGGGCCGAGGAGGCGAAGCGCACGCTCTCCAACAGCCTGCACGTGGTGGTGCCCGGCGTGGGCCACAACACGATGGGCGTGGACTGCGCGCGCACGCTGATGGTGGACCTGCTGAACCAGGGGCGCGTGGAGGGGCTGTCGTCCACCTGCGGCGCCAGTCTCACCCGGCCTCCCTTCTTCACCTCCTTCGCCGGCCCGGTGCCGTGAGGACGCGCGCGCCATGATTGAAGCCAGGAACCTGCACAAGCGCTTTGGCAAGAAGGTGACGGCGGTGGAGGACGTGTCCTTCACGGCGGAGGACGGCGTCATCACCGGCCTGCTGGGCCCCAACGGCGCGGGCAAGACGACGACGATGCGCATGCTCTACACGCTGGTGCGGCCGGACCGCGGCACCGCGCTGGTGGACGGCGTGGACGTGGTGCAGCGGCCCCAGGAGGCCCGGCGGGCGCTGGGGGTGCTGCCGGACGCGCGCGGCCTCTATCCGCGCCTCACCGCCCGCGAGCACGCGCGCTACTACGGCGAGCTGCACGGCCTGTCCGGCGCCGCGCTGGACAAGCGCGTGGACGAGCTGCTGGACCTGTTGGACATGCGGGACATCGCGGACCGCCGCACGGAGGGCTTCAGCCAGGGCCAGCGCGTGAAGGTGGCCCTGGCGCGGGCGCTGGTGCATGGGCCTCGCAACGTGCTCCTGGACGAGCCCACCAACGGGCTGGACGTCATGAGCACGCGCTCGGTGCGCACGCTGCTGCGGCGGCTGAAGGATGAGGGCCGGTGCGTGGTGTTCTCCAGCCACGTCATGCAGGAGGTGGCCGCGCTGTGTGACCGCATCGTGGTGGTGGCGCACGGACGGGTGGTGGCGGACGGGACGCCGGAGGCGCTGCGCGCGAGCACCGGCAAGGACAGCCTGGAGGAGGCCTTCGTGGCCACCATCGGCACGGACCAGGGGTTGATGCAATGAGCGGGCTGTCCTTCTCCGTCTTCCGCAAGGAGTTGAAGGACCACCTGCGCGACAGGCGCTCGGTGCTCACCTCGCTGGCGTGGCCGCTGATTGGCCCCGTCGTGTTCATGGTGATGTTCAACCTGCTGGCCTCCTGGTACCGGCAGGACCGGCCGCTGGCGCTGCCGGTGGTGGGGCGGGAGCACGCCCCCAGCCTGATGGCCTTCCTGGAGCGCTACGGCGCGCAGCTGGAGGCGGCGCCGGAGGACTACGAGTCGCGCATCCGGGCGGGCTCGCTGGACGCGGTGCTGATAGTGCCGGACGACTACGCCGAAGCGTACTCCGCCGGGCGCACCGCCGAGGTGCAGCTCGTGGTGGACAGCTCGCGCCAGTCCGCGCGCCAGTCGGTGCTGCGCGCGCGGCGGCTGCTGGAGGCGTACGCCCAGCTCCTGGGCACGCAGCGCCTGTATGCGCGGGGCGTCGCGCCGGAGCTGGCCATCCCCGTGCGGGTGCAGGAGGCGGACCTGTCCACGCCGGAGCGCACCGCGGCGGGCCTGCTCAACATGGTGCCGCTCTTCCTGGTCATCGCCGCCTTCGCGGGCGGCATGCAGGTGGCCAGCGACGCCATGGCGGGTGAGCGCGAGCGCGGCTCGCTGGAGCCCCTGCTGCTCAACCCGGCGCCCCGGGGCGCGGTGGTGACGGGCAAGTGGCTGGCCACCGTGGTCATGGCCGTCGCGGCGGTGCTGATAACGCTGGTGGGCTACATGCTGGTGGTGCGGCGCGTGCCCTTGGAGGACCTGGGGGTGAAGGCCCGCTTCGACGCGTCCGCCGCCCTGGGCATGGCCGCCGCCGTGCTGCCGCTGGCGCTGGCCGCCTCCGCCGTGCAGGTGTGGGTGTCCACCTATGCACGCTCCTTCAAGGAAGCGCAGACGTACCTGTCCCTGCTGATGGTGGTGCCGATGATGCCGGGCATGGTGCTGGCCCTGTCGCCGCTCCAGCCGAAGCTGTGGATGTTCGCGGTGCCGGTGCTGGGCCAGGAGGTGCTCGCGGGCGAGGTGATGCGCGGTGAGCCGCTGGGCGCGCTGCCGTTCCTCATCGCGGGCGTGTCCAGCCTCCTGCTCACGGTGCTGGCGCTGGTGGTCACCGCCCGGCTGTTGTCCCAGGAGCGCATCGTCTTCGGCCGGGGCTGACGGGGGGCCCCAGCGCGCCGACGTTGCGTTACGCTCCGCACACCCTCTCAGGTGTCACTGTCGGCGGGTGGCACTTGGGCGGCGGCCTGACATGACAGCCACGCGCCTTTTCCTTCCAATGGGGCCAGATGAAGCCAGAGCGAGACGCCTTGTTCCCTCCCGCGCCAGCCTCCGTGGCCACCTCCGGGGGGGAGCCCCGATTCGGTACCTACCAGGGTGAGCTGCCCGAAGTGGACCTGCCGCGCCTGCGGGGGCAGTGGGCCCCGGGCCGCGCCACGCGGCTGCTGAAGCGCAAGCGCTGGCACTACACCTTCGCGGCCACGCCCGAGGTCGCCGCGCTCTTCGCGGTGGTGGACCTGGGCTACACGTCGAGCGCCTTCGCGGTGGCCCTGGACCTGCGCGAGCGCAAGCCGCTGTGTGACGTGAGCTTCCTGGGCGCGCCCGGCCCCATGGTGGAACTGGGCGACAAGCCGGGGCAGGGCCTCAAGGCCTCCTTCCGCACGCTGGGCGGACGGCTGTCGGTGCAGCGCGGCCAGGACGACGAGCGCTACCGGGTGGCGGTGGACGTCAGCCGGCTGCGCACCGGGAGCCTCCAGTCCTTCCAGTGGGAGGGCGACTTGATGGTGGCCGGCGGCCCGCCCGCGCTCACGGTGGTGGCGCCGGTGGAGGGGGACGGGCTGGTGAACGTCACCATGAAGAGCAACGGCCTGCTCGCCTTCGGCAGCCTGGAGGCGGGCGGGAAGCGCTTCCGGTTGGACGGCGGCGTGGGCGGCATGGACTACACGCAGGGCTACCTGGCGCGGCACACCGCCTGGCGCTGGGCCTTCGCGGCGGGGCGGCTGGCGGACGGCACGCCGGTGGGCATCAACCTCGTGGAGGGCTTCAACGAGGGCAACGCGGACGCCAATGAGAATGCGCTGTGGCTGGGGGACACGCTGTACCCGCTGGCGCGCGCCCGCTTCGAATACGACGCGAAGGACCTGATGGCGCCGTGGCGGCTGGCGACGGTGGATGGCGCGGTGGACCTGCGCTTCGAGCCCCTCCATGTGCACCGCGAGGACCGGAACCTGCGCCTCGTCGTGAGCCACTTCGCGCAGCCGGTGGGCTTCTTCAACGGAACCGTGCGCGTGGGGAGCCGCACGCTGGAGCTGTCCAACGTCCCCGGCGTCACCGAGGACCAGGACATGCTCTGGTGAGGTGAGGGGCCGCGTTCAGGGCGTCGGGGCGGTGTGGATGAGCTCGGACGTGAGCCGGCCCTCAGGGTGGGCGCGCTCGGTCCACTCGAGTGCGCCGTTCGCGTCGGCCCGCGCCTCCTCGGTGATTGCCCCCGTGGTGAGCGTCAGGGCTCGCGGTCCAGCCGAGGGGGTCCGGCGCAGCACCAGCTCCATGGGGGCAGAGAGCACCTCCGCGGGTCGGTAGACGTCGAGCACTGCCTCCGCCGGGCCACCCGGCCGCAGCACGTCGCGCACGGTGTCGTGGACCCGCTCTTCCGTGGCGAGCCCCCGCTTCGACGTGAAGGTGCCCTTGAGCGTGCGCGAGCCCTGGCGCCCCTCGTAGCGGTACGCCGTCCCGGGAGCGGCGGGCGGGGGCTCCCGTTCGCGGCGGAGCGTCACCTGGAGCGTGAGACGTCCGTCTTCCGCATGCGCATGGCGCTGCTCCGTCAGCCGCCCCGCCTCATCCGTGACGGTGGTGAGGGTGCGGTCCTCCGCGCGCGGACCCTTCGCGGCGCCTGGCAGCAGCAGGCTGGTGGAGACCTCCGTGCGTCGCGAGCCGCCCTCCAGAAGTCGCTCGGTGCGCCAGTCGAAGCCCGCGAGCCGGCCATCCAGCTTCAGCACGCGAAGCGCCTTCGTGCGCGCGGACGTCCGGGCGGGGCCGGGCACCTCGAGCGTGGCGGCCAGGCCGGTGGTGACGCGGCGGAAGGTTCGCGCGTAGCCGGGCTCGTCGTGGGCGCACAGCAGGGGCAGCTCCGGGCTCGCGCTCACCATCAGCTTGAGCCGTCCCGCGCTCACGCTGTCCCCGGGGGCGGCCACCTCGTAGTCCACGTCCACGAACATCACCGGTGCGTCCGCGACGATGGAGACGTCCGTGGGCGTCATGCTCCGGACGGTGACGCCCTGGTGGCCTTGCACCGCCTTGGCCACCGCGAGCACCGCGCCCGCCGCGTCGATGGGGCGCTCGTACACGAAGCAGCTCAGCGGCGCCTCCGTGCCCAGGGGAATCTCCAGCCGCGTGGAGCCTTCGTGCCGCGTCAGGCGGGGCGCGGCGGTGGCTTCCACCTCGGCGGTGAAGATGCCTTCGGCGGAGCGCACGCGCTGCTTGGGCAGCGGCGCCAGCTCCCGAGCGAGGGGACCTGTCGGCGCGGGTGCCGACGGAGGTGCCTTCGAGGCGGGCCCCGGCTCGGGCACGGGCTGCTCGGGCCGGGCCGTCATCGCGGACGGTCCGGCACAGGCGGAGGAGAAGCACAGCAGGAGCGCGAGACGCCGCATGACGAAGCCTGGAGCCGCGACCTAGCTGGAATTGGCCCGGGCGCGGCGCGCCGCGACGATGTCCCGGAAGGAGCGGCTGCGCAGTTCCTCCAGCGTGAGGCCCGCGGCCAGCACCTCGTCCTGGGTGAGCGCGCCGCAGCTCAGGCCGCGCAGGAAGAAGTTGAGCAGGCCCTGGCCGGTGGCCGCGTCGTCGAAGACGTCTCCCACCAGCGTGGCCTGCGCGGCCTTGTCCATGAAGGCCCTGAGCCTGCGCGAGGCCGCGTCCAGCCCCTCCAGGAAGAACGCATACACCGCCGCGTAGCGCACGGGGAGCTGGCCCGGGTGCAGGTCCCACCCCTGGTACCAGCCCCGCTCCAGCGAGTGGCGGATGTGCCGGTACGACACCTGCCAGACCCGGTGAATCGCCTCCATGTTCTCCCGGCGCTCGGTGGGCAGCAGCGGCTCGTCCTGCTTCGCCCGGTGGGGCGGCACCGGCATGACGTTGGTGGCGCCGTCCGCCAGCCGGATGCCCGTGTCCGCGAGTGACACCTGCACCAGGTCCCTCAGGAAGTCGCAGGCCGGGTGCAGCATCGTCTGCGCATGCGCGCTGACGCCCAGCGCGGCGGTGTAGTCGTACACGCCCAGGTGGACGCTGGTGCAGCGGCCCGCGCTCGCGGTCACCAGCGTGGGCAGGTGCAGCCGGCCCTGCTGGTCGAAGAGCGCCTGGGGCGTCTCCACCATCAGCTCGATGCCCACCGTGCCCACCGGCAGCCCGTGCCGCGTCTCCAGCACCTCCAGGACGCGGGCGAGCGCCGCCACCTGCTCCGGCAGCGACACCTTGGGCAGCGTGACGACGAAGCCGGGTGGCAGCTTCCCACCCGAGCGCTCCAGCAGCGTGGTGAGGAACAAATCCAACGTGCGCGTGGCGCGGTCGAACAGCTCCTCGGTGAAGGACTTCACCCGGATGCCGATGAAGGGCGGTAGCAGCTCCCGCGCCAGCCCGCGCGCCAGCTCCTCCGCGGTGGACACGGCGTGCCCGTCCTCCTCCGCGTCGGAGCGGTGCCCGTAGCCGTCCTCGAAGTCGATGCGCAGGTCCTCCACCGGCTCGCGCTCCAGCTTGGCCACCACGCGCGCGTAGACGCGCTGGGCGAAGCGGCCGCGCTGGGGCAGCCCCAGCCCATGGGCGAGGACGGGCGCGTCCGGTGCGTACTCCTTGAGCGTGTTCAGCGCGATGCCGCCCAGCTTCCGGGCCGTCTCCGCCCGGAAGAGGTGCGCGCCGCCGTACACCACGTGCACCGGCTGCCGCCGGGTCGAGTCCCCCGGGTAGGCGCGCTCGAGCCCCGCGTTGGCCTGCCGCAGGGCCTCCCGCACCCCCGAGAGGCTCGCCTCCGTCAGCGTCGTCTTCATGGCTGGCGCTTCAGCCACGCGGACACCTCGGGCATGCAGCGCTCACGCAGCGCCACGTCCTGGGACAGCCGCTCCAGCGTCTGCGCCGTGGCCTGCTGCGCCTCGGGGATGGGCTGGGCCTTGAGCAGGGCCTGCATCTGCTCCAAGTGCTCGCGCGTGCGCAGCATGCCCATGGCCTCGACGATTCGGCGCAGCAGCATGGGGGCGCCGCCGGTGCGGGCCACCACGTCCTTCCACTGCGTGCGCATCTGCGCCCACCACGCGTCGCGGCCGACGCGGTTGCCCAGCAGTCCGGCGACGAAGCTGGCCACGTCCTGCGTCTTCACCGTGTCCGTGTAGAGCAGCCCGCGCGCGCGCTCGGTGAGCTCCGGGGCCTCGAAGGCGGTGAGCGCCAGGAGGTAGCGGCGCTGCGTGGCCGGGTCGGGCTCTGACGGGAGCTTCTGGAGGAAGGTGTCGAAGAGCGCCGCGTCGCCCGCGCGCGCCACCATGCCCACCGCGGCGTCCAGCAGGTTGGGCTCCAGCGCGTCCCGCTGTCCCTGGAGCATGCGCTCCACGCGGGGCCGGGCCTCGGCGAGCGCGTCCTGGCCGCGCGCCAGCCCGCCCACCGCGCGCACCAGCGATGCGCGCCGCAGCTTCACCCGGTCCGCCTCGTTCGGCGTGGGCTGCCAGCCCAGCTTCTTCAGCCCGGGCCCCAGCAGCTTCTCCACCCACGCGCGGAAGCGCACCTGGTCCTCGCCGTCCGTCAGCCGGCCTTCGATGTAGGCCAGCCGGCCCACCAGCTCGTCCAGGACGGAGTCGTCCTCCTCGTCACCGAAGCGGCCCGCCAGGTCCAGCAGGTCCGCCACCGACACCTGTCCCGCGCGCACCAGCGCCCACTGGTCCGCCAGCAGGGCGGTGCGCTCGGAGGGGGCCAGCGCCTTCAGGTTCGCCGCCAGCTTCGCCAGGGCCGGCTTGTCGTAGGCCACCCGGTAGAAGCCGGTGGAGCCCGCGTTGGCCGTCAGCCACTTCACCTCGCCCTCGCCCTCCAGCTTCACCGTGGCCTGGGCGTCCCGCAGCAGCACGCGCTGTTCGCGCACGCCAGTGCTGTCCTCGTAGCGCAGCACCACCGGCACCGGCCACGTCTCACCGCTCCGCGCGCCGGGCTCGGTGTAGAAGCGCCGCTGCGCCAGCGACAGCCCGCGCCCGTCCAGCGTCGCCGTCACCAGCGGGAAGCCGCTCTGGCCCACCCACGCGGTGGCCAGCTCCTCCACCGGCTGCTTCGCGGCGTCGCCCAGCGCGTTCCACAAGTCTTCCTTCACCGCGTTGGCGCGCGCGTGCTTGCGCATGTACTGGCGGATGCCCTCGCGGAAGGGGCCTTCCCCGAGGAAGCCCTCAATCATCCGCAGCACCGCGCCGCCCTTCTCGTACGTAATCGCGTCGAAGCTCTCGCCGGCCTCACCCGCGTTGCGCACCTCGCCGTGGATGGGGTGCGTGGACTTGAGCGCGTCCAGGTGCAGCGCGCTGGCGCGGTGCGCGTCGAAGTCCAGCCACATGCGCCACTCGGGGCGCCACTGGTCCACGATCTTGAAGGCCATCCACGTGGCGAACGCCTCGTTGAGCCACAGGTCGTCCCACCACACCATGGTGACCCAGTTGCCGAACCACTGGTGCGCCAGCTCGTGCGTCACCACCTCCGCAACGCGCTTCTTCACCGACAGCGGCGCGGTGGCAGGGTCCAGCAGCAGCGCCACCTCGCGGTAGGTAATCAGGCCGGCGTTCTCCATGGCGCCGGCCTCGAAGTCGGGGATGCCCACCTGGTCCACCTTGGTGAAGGCATACGGCAGCCCGAAGTAGTCCTGGAGCCTGGGCAGCACCGCCAGGGCCACGTCCTGGCCGAAGCGCGTCAGGTGCGCCTTCTCCGGCAGCGCCCAGGTCCGCACCGGCACGCCCTGCACGTCCTCCGCGTCCGTGCCCACCAGCGGGCCCACCACCAGGGCGATGAGGTAGCTGCTGAGCACCTCCGTCTCCTGGAACGTCACCGCGCGCAGGTTGCCCTCCTGCGTGTCCTTCACCACCGGGCCGTTGCCCAGCGCGGTGAGCCCCGGCGGCACGCGCACGGTGAGGGCCCAGCGCGCCTTGAAGGCGGGCTCGTCGAAGCAGGGGAAGAGGCGGCGCGCGTCGGCGGCCTCGAACTGGGTGGCCGCCACCTTGCCCGCCTGGTACAGGCCGCGCAGCCCTTCGGTGAAGCGCCCCGTCCACGCGACGTCCAGCGACGCGGCGCCCGTGGGCAGCGCTTCCTCGAAGCGGAGCACCACCGTCTCGCTCGCCTGGGCGGGCTGGATGGAGGACGGCTTGCGCTGCTGGCCACCGGCGCGGAACGTCACGTCGCCCAGCGCCAGGGAGATGCCGTGCAGGATGATTTCGTTCGACGGCGCCGCCACGTCCAGCTCGACGGTCTGCTGGCCGGAGAAGGACTTCGCCTCCAGGTCCAGGGTCAGCGTGGCCGTGTAGCGGCGGGGACGGATGGAGGTCGGCAGGCGGAAGTTCTTGTCTTCGGTCGGATGCGCCATAGGGAGGCGGAATCTAGCCTCCGCGCCGCCGCCTGCCTGGACTTATGTCGGGGGTGTCCGCCGTCACACCCTTCCTGACCCCGGAACGCCGTGGCCGGGCCGGGCGGGGCACCAGCTGGTGGAAGAGGCTGGATTCGCGCTGGAAGAAGCCTTCCGTGTGGAAGGAAGCGGGCAGCTCCAGCAGAAGAAAGTCCAGGTGGTGACACAGCTCATGCAGCAGGGTGCGGAGGTAGGTGCGGAAGGCCACCACCCGCGCGTGCTTCGCGGTCCGCATCCACAGCTGGATGCGAGGGCGACGACCCCGCTCCAGGCTGTACAGGCCGTGCAGCTCGCCCGTCGTCGACGACGGGCGGACCTCCAGCACCTCCACCCGCGGCGCGAACAGGTCCAGCCGCTCGCAGAGGGCGTCACTCAGCCGGACGGTGGCGCGCTCGGTGTCCGGCTGCCGGCCCGTCGCCAGGGCCTCGCGCAGCGCGGCCACCAGGGGCTCCAGCGTCTTGGGCTCGCGGAGCCGGAGCGCGCTCACCGAGTCACTCATCCGGTAGACGCGCCGCTGGGCGGGGGTGAGGGTGTCGTAGTAGGCGAAGGGCACGGGCGAGTCGCTCTCGCGCAAGCTTCCCACCCGCGCCCGCCCCTGGCTACAGGCCGCCGGCCTCCAGCGCGCCGCCCAGCCCGGGGAAGGGCTTGGTGAGCAGGGCCTGGAAGACGATGTCCTCCAGCCGGACTTGCGCCGGGAGCTGGGGCAGGGAGAGGCCGGAGCGGACCACCGTGTTGCTGACGATGACCCAGACGCGCCGCCGGCCAATGGCCTCCTTGAGCGCCGGTGAATCGATGCGCACCGGCGTGCGCGAGTCGGGCTGGAAGGTCCGCTCGGCGAGGATTTCCGTCGCCCTGTCGTAGTAGGCCGGCCGGTTGAAGTCCGTGTAGAGCCGCGGGTTGTTCGGCGTGGCGCTTCCGGTGAGCGACAGGCGCGCGGACGTGCGCAGGGTGAGCGTGGGGGACGGGTTGACCACCACGAGGGTGGCGGAGACCTCGTTGACGATGATGTCCAGGTCCTGTGTGTTGACGGACTCCTCCGGCAGGTCGAGCGCCACCTCCGCGTAGACGGGCTCGAGCAGCGAGGTGACGGGCACCACCTGGTCGAAGGGCTCGGTCTGGATGGCGATCTCCGCCGAGCAAGCGGACAGTAGCAGCACGCAGGGAAGCAGCAGGGCGCGCATCATCATCGGAAGCTCCACGACAGGTCGAGGACGGGAAGGACGGGCAGGCTCTCTCCCGGAAGGGCTGGGTCGCTCATGTCCACGTAGGTGGCGCCCAGGCCCAGGCCGAAGTGCTCGCCGCCGTAGCGGATGCCCGCGGCGGCGCGCAGGGTGGTGCCCCCCTTCACGCGAACGCCCGCCTCGCCCACCACGGACCAGGGGCCCGCGAAGTTGAACGCCAGCGCGCCGGTGAAGGAGAGGTAGTCGGACGTGTAGTGGCCGTAGCGCGCCTCGCCCTGCACCAGCACGGGGCCCAGCGCCAGGCCGTAGACGCCGTAGAAGGAGGGGCCGGACAGCTCGGGCTCGAAGCGCTGGAGCGCCGGCGTGTCCGCCTCCGACGTCACCACGTCCGAATAGACGGAGGCGCCCACGAAGTGCGTGTAGCGCGCGCCCAGCACGATGCGGTGTGGCCCGGCGGCCATCGCCCAGCGCAGCCCCACGTTGGGCGCCAGCAAGGCATTGGCATACATGGACGTGTCCACGGCCAGTCCCGAGAACAGCGGCAGCGCCGTGCGCTGGAGTCCCAGCACGGGCGTGTCGATGACCTCCGCCGCGTCTGTCGTCAGCAGGCGCGCGGTGTTGGTTCGCACGCCACCGGCATCGTCTCCATTGGCGGCAGCCAGACAGGGGGATAACAGGGCCGCGAGCGCGCAGGCCGCGAGTGAAGGAGATTTCAATCCACGGGCTCCAGTTGGAGGGAGTGCCCCGCACGCTAGGCTGACTTTGGCTTTCCCTGAGTGCCCGCCTGCCCTCTTGTGCTGCAACTGTCGGCTGGCGCGCGCGTGTGGTCGCTGGAGACCTCGCTGCGTCGCGCGCGCTCATGCGCGCCGTATGAGGCACGCGGCTCTGGTCCGGACAGAGGGTGTTCTCGTTTGCCGTCCACGGGGTGGGGCACATACCTTCCGCCGCGCGTGGAAGGACATTCCCCAGAGAAGGACCCGGCTGGCCCGGAGTCACGCGAGCAGGTGCTGGCGCTGCTGCGCCGGTACGGGTGGAACGCCACCTCGTTCCAGGTGCTGCAGCCCGGCTTCCGCTACTGGTTCGACCCGGCGGGCGACGCGTGCGTGGCGTACGTGGACACGGGCGGCGCCTGGGTGGCGGCCGGAGCGCCCATCGCCGCGCCGGAGCGGCTGGCTTCTGTGACGGAGGACTTCCGCGCGGCCGCGCGAGCAGTGAGTCGGCGCGTGTGCTTCTTCGCCACCGAGCCGCGCTTCCTGGAGCTGGCCCCCATGGCGTCGCTGTCCATCGGCGAGCAGCCCGTCTGGGACCCGGCGCACTGGGACGACGTCGTGCGAGGCAGCCGCGGCCTGCGTGAGCAGCTGCGCCGTGCCCGCGCGCGAGGCGTGAAGGTCCGCGAGGTGCCCGCCACGGAGCTGGGAGATTCGCTGCACCCCACGCGGCGCGCGGTGGAGCTGCTGAAGGCGCGCTGGCTGGCGTCCCGCCGCATGGCGCCCATGGGCTTTTTGGTCCAGCTCCGTCCCCACGCCTTCGCGAGCGAGCGCCACGCCTTCGTCGCGGAGGTGGACGGCGAGGTGGTGGGCTTCCTGTCGGTGTCGCCCGTGTATGCCCGCGAAGGCTGGTTCCTCCAGGATCTGCTCAGGGATCCGGAGGCGCCCAACGGCACCGCGGAGGCGCTGGTGGACGCGGCCATGCGCGCGGCGGTCGCCACCGGGCGGCGCTACGTGACGCTGGGACTGGCGCCGCTCGCGGGGCCCGTGCGGCCGTGGCTGCGGCTGGCGCGGGCGTGCGGCCGGCCGCTCTTCGACTTCGAGGGGCTGCGCACCTTCAAGGGGAAGTTTCGCCCTGACGCCTGGGTGCCCATCCATCTGTCCTATCCCGAGCCTCGGGGTGGGCTGGCGGCGGTGTACGACGCGCTGCGGGCCTTCGCGCAGGGCAGCCTGCTGCGCTTCGGCGTCGCCACGTTGCTGCGGCGTCCGCGCCTGCTGGTGCACGCGCTCGCCGTGCTGCTCGTCCCGTGGACCGCGCTGCTGGCGCTGCCCGCCACGGCGCGCTGGTTCCCGTCCGTCCAGGTGCAGTGGGCGTGGGTGCTGTTCGACGTGGGCCTGACCGTGGGCCTCTTCTCCCTGGTGCGGCGCTGGCGGGACTCCCTGGCCACGGTGCTGGGCGGGCTGACGGCGGCGGACGCGTGTCTGACGTTCGTCCAGGCCGTCACCTACAACGTGCCGCTCGCCCGGAGCCCGCTGGACTGGGCCATCATCGCCCTGGCCGTGCTCGCGCCGGCGACGGCGTCCGGGCTGCTCTTCCTCTCTCGCGACCTGCGCCTGCCCGGACGCTAGCCGTCAGATGTATGCGCCGCTGTCGGGCGCCTCGTCCTCCGTGGGCACGGTGGCGCCGTGGCCGGGGTGGAGGAACACGTCGCCGTGGTCCACCCGCGCCACCAGGTGGAAGCTCACCATGAAGTCGCGGCTGGGCGGCCAGCCCTGCTCCAGCTCGAAGTGCGTGTCTCCGATATGCACCACCGTGCCGAGCCTCCGCCCGTGCTCGTCCCTCACGGCCATGCCCTCGCGCAGCTCTCCCGGGTCCCACATGACGCCCTCCTTTTGCGAAAGATGCGCGCGTCCGGGATGTTCGGCAGCCCACGCAAGGGTGAACGCAAGCTGGACCGCGGCACGGGGATAGTGATGTTTTCGGGAAAGAACTGACCCCAGCCCGGCGCCTCGACTCCTCGCGGCGTGCAACGCGGTTGGTGGGGAGGGGAGACCATGCGCCCGCCGTGTGGCGTTGCACTGTCGCTCGCCGTCCTGCTGTTCGCCCAGGCCGGGCAGGCCCAGACGGCTGGGAAGGAAGCGGCGCCTCCGCCCGCCGACCTGCCACCGGGCGTGTCGGCGGCGCTGTGGAAGCTGTCCGTCCCGGCCAGCCTCGCGCCCACGCCGGAGCGGGTGTTGCTGGGCGAGAAGCTCTTCAACGACCAGCGCCTGTCGGTGGACAACACCGTGTCCTGCTCCACCTGTCATGACGCTCGCTTCGGCTTCACGGACGCGAAGCCCGTGTCGGAGGGCGTGAAGGGCCAGAAGGTGACGCGCAACAGCCCCACGCTCCTCAACGCGCTCTTCAATGCCTCTCAGTTCTGGGACGGCCGCGCGTCCACGCTGGAGGACCAGGCGAAGCTGCCCATCCTCAACCCGCGGGAGATGGGCATGCCCGACGAGGCGGCGGTGGTGGCCAAGGTGAAGGCCATCCCGGAGTACGTGAGGGACTTCCAGAAGGTCTTCGGCCGCGAGGTGAACTTCGACGACCTGGCGACGGCCATCGCCGCCTTCGAGCGCACGCTCTACTCCGGCGACGCCCGCTTCGACCGCTTCATCACCGGGGACTCCAAGGCGCTCACCGCCGCGGAGCGTCGGGGCTGGGCGCTCTTCAACGGCAAGGCCCGCTGCAACACCTGCCACGCGGGCAACGTGGTGTCGCCGCTGTTCAGCGACCAGAAGTTCCACAACATCGGCATCGCGGCGCACAAGCAGGACTTCGTGAAGCTCGCCCGCGAGGCCCTGAAGGTGGTCCGCACTGGCGACGAGCAGCAGATTGACGAGCTGGCGCTTCAGACGCGCTTCTCCGAGCTGGGCCGCTTCCTGGTGACGAAGCAGGAGAATGACGTGGGCACCTTCAAGACGCCCACGCTGCGCAACATCGCCATCACCGGTCCGTACATGCACGACGGCTCCCTGGCGACGCTGTGGGACGTCCTGGACCACTACAACAAGGGCGGCGTGCCCAACCCCTACCTGGATGGCGGCATGCAGCGCCTGGGGCTGACGGAGGCGGAGATAGACGACGTGGTGGCCTTCCTCCACACCCTCACCGACGCGCGGTTCGCGAAGTACGCCACGAAGGAGCAGGCCCGGCAGCGCGGGTTGAAGCACAGGCGCCCGGAGCGCGACACCGCGGTGGCCATGGGGAAGAAGGGGAACCTGGGAGACCTGGCCCCCAACCCGGACCTGTCGGTGAAGAACCCGGCGGACATCGGTGTGTACGGCACCGAGACGCTCGTGAAGCCCGCCTCGACGTCCAGGCCCTAGGAGCCGCCGCCATGGGGAACAAGTTCCGCAGCATCGAGACGAAGCACCACGCAGAGCGCGACGCCTTCTTCGACGACCTCAAGAAGCTGGACCGCCGCGCCTTCCTGCGCGTGGCCGGCATCTCCGCTGGCATCGCCGCGGGCCTGGGCCTGCGCACGCCGCACAGCTTCCAGCTGGTCAACGTGGCGGAGGCGCAGGGGACGAAGCCGCGCTTCTCCTTCGCGTACATCTCCGACACGCACCTGTACGAGAAGAAGCTCAACGACCGCTTCGTGCGCGCCATCCTCAAGGCCGTGGATGACGTGAATGGGCTGGACCCGCAGCCGGACTTCGTCCTCTTTGGAGGCGACCTGGCGCAGCTGGGCAAGCCCGGCGAGCTGAAGCTGGGCGCGGAGATTCTGAAGGCCGTGAAGGCGCCCGTTCGGATGATGGTGGGCGAGCACGACTGGTTCCTCGACATGGGCGAGCTGTGGACGGACCTGTTCGGCCCGCCGAACTATTCGTTCGACCACAAGGGCGTCCACTTCGTGGTGCTCAACTCCATCCTGGAGAAGGACTTCTGGACGGAGCGCAAGCTCACGCCCGAGGAGCGGATGCAGATTGTCGCCGGCCTGGACAACGGCATCCAGTCCCGCTTCGAGGTCGGCGCGCCGCAGCGCGAGTGGCTGCGTCAAGATTTGGCGAAGGTGAACAAGGCGACGCCCATCATCGTCTTCAGCCACTCACCGCTCTACAAATACTACCGGCCCTGGAACTTCTGGACGGACGACGCGGACGAGGTGCAGGCGCTGTTCAAGCCGTTCCAGACGGTGACGGTCATCCACGGCCACACGCACCAACTCCTCAGCAACCGCATTGGCAACATGAGCTTCCACGGCATGTTGTCCACCGCGTGGCCCTGGCCCTACGCGCCCGAAGGCCTGCCGCGGCTGACGGTGCAGATGAACCGCTCCGACCCCTTCAGCCAGTTCGACGGCTGCGGAGACGGGCGGATGGACGTGTTGGAGTCGGGGATGGTGGACAAGCTGTACAACCTCTGGGAGCGCAACCCCATCACCGTGCGCGCGAGCTACCTCGCGTCGGGTGGGAAGCAGGACGTGCCGCCCCGGACCAAGCTGCCGAGCTACTGAGCGCGAGGGGACACCATGACCTTCCGGATGAAGCTGCTTGTGGGAACGGGCGCCGTGCTGTCGTTCGTGGGAGGCGCGGCGCTGGCTACAAGCCCCGTGCCGCCGCCGTCGAAAGCGGCCGCCCAGGGCGCCGAGGTGAAGAAGCACGAGCTGCCGGTGTCGAAGGACGGCAACCTCGTGGTGGGCCTGTGTGACGGCGAGACGTCCATGGAGGTGAAGGGCGTCAAGGCGGGCCAGTCGTTGACGCGCGCGCAGGCGCAGCATGTGTCGGGCGCGCTGATGGAGGAATGGCTGCGCAAGAACCCGAACGCCCACTGGGACCCGGTGCCCCTGGTGGCGCAGGCGCCCTCGGCCAGCGAGACGGTGCGTCCGGGGGGCGTGACGCCGGAGAGCGGCGGCTCGCAGGTGAAGAAGCAGATTGCCACGCCTATCCAGGACGGCCACACCTATGGCGCGTTCTCCGACCGGGACGAGGCCATCTGGGCCGCCTCCACGGAGCAGTTCGTGGACGAAGGCCACCGCGTCTTCCATGACGCCAAGGCCATAGGTGGCACGGTGGGCATCTCCTGTGACATGTGCCACCCGGACGCGTCCAACACGCACCCGGAGACGTATCCGAAGTACCAGGTGCAGCTGGGCCGCGTGGCGCTGCTGCGCGACATGATCAACTGGTGCATCGAGAACCCGGCGCGCGGCAAGCCGCTGGCGGATGGTGACCCGCGGATGCGCGCCATGGAGGCGTACATCTACGCCAAGCGCAAGGGCGTGAAGCTGGAGTACGGGAAGAAGTAGGCCCGCTCAGCGCCCCAGGCCCGGCACGGCGTCACGTGTCCGCTGGAAGAGCCACCGAGGCTCCCACAGCGGGCGCGTGGCCTGGACCACGTGAGGGTGGCCCAGCAGCACCGTGAGCAGCGCCCCCGCCCCCAGCGCGAGGGCGACGCCCACCGGCCCCTGGAGCAGCGCGTACGCGCCCAGGTGCTCGGCGGCTCGCACGACGAAGCCGTGCAGCAGGAAGGGCGCCAGGCTCCGGCCACCCAGCCGCGTGAGCGCGCTCTCCTCCCTGGGGCTGAGCGTGAACAGCGCCCACGTCAGCGCCAGCGCACCGCAGAGGAGGGCCGCGCGCGCCGCCATGCCCGTGAGCGCGGTGGCGCCGAGCACCGCGTAGCCGCTGCTCCCGTACAGCCACTGCGGCGCGGGCGCGGGCAGCGCGCCCACGGCCACCGCTCCGACGCAGACGCCAAGTCCCACGGCGAGCGACGCCGCGAGCGCGACGCGCCAGCCCCGGGTGTGTCGAGGGGCCAGCAGCCACTCCCTTCGCGTCAGGTGGCCGGCGACGAAGCAGGGCAGGAACACGAACGTCCGCGACAGTCCGAACAGGTAGCCCACCCAGGGCAGCAGGCCCGCGACGAGCGCCAGCGCCGCGGCCCACAGCAGCGGCCGGGGAAGGCGGAGGAGCAGGGGCAGCACCAGCCGCCAGCACCCGAGGCTCAGCAGGAACCACAGCAGCCAGTACGGCTGCACCAGCCAGTGGAAGCCCCAGCCTCGGCCGAGCACCCACGCGTCGAAGGCGACATACAGCACCTGGAACACGGCCAGCGGCGCGAGCTGCCCCCAGGCGATGGCGCTCAGCGCGCGTGGGCCGCTGTCCGCGCGGGACAGGTGCCCGGAGAGGAACGCGAAGGCGGGGATGTGGAACAGGTACAGGCCGGAGTAGAGCGCCTTCGCCAGCGGCTCGCGGCCGAGGAGGGGCTCGAGCGCATGCCCCATCACCACCAGGGTGATGAGGACACCTCGCACGTTCTCGAACAGCGGGATGCGGCCAGCGGTCGTCACAACCTCAGTAGAGAAGCCCATCTTGGGGCTGAACGGGAGGGGGGAGCTCCGTTTCTCCCAGCATCTGCCGCAGGTTGATTTCGATGGTCCGGCAGAGCGCCGTCATGGGCGTATCGCTGAGGTCGTCCTCGAAGGGCGTCTCGATGTCCCGGCCCACGGCGTCCAGCCCGATGAAGAGGAACGCGATGACGGCGGTGACGAGCGGGGTGAGCCAGCCCAGGTCCTCCACCACACCCAGGGGGAGCAGCACCAGGTAGGCCCGTGTCATGGCCAGCAGCAGGATGTCGTACTGGCGGGGCAGGGGCGTGTTCTTGATGCGCTCACACGCGCCCAGCAGGTTCGTCAGCTCGGACAGCGTGCGGTCCATCGTTACGTGGAGGAAGAACACCTGCTGCGTGTCGGTCACCTGGCCGTAGATGCGGCGCAGGCGCGTGCCCATCCACAGCAAGAGGGCGGACGGAACGTTCTGCTCTTCGCGCAACGCTTCAATGACGGGGGGCCGGAAGAAGGGAACGATTTCTGGCAGCGGGTCCTGCCGGCGCAGGTGGCAGCGCATGGCATTCACGAAGCCAATCTGCGCGTACACCAGCTCGCGCGCGTCCTCGGTGATGTCCTGCACCATGCCGCCGGTGATGGCGCCGCGGGCCTCGCCCTCCGCCTGGGTGGCGGTGCCCATGTCGGCGAGCTTCTCCCGGGGGCTGCCCTGCTCCGGGTGTACGCGGGCCTGGCCGAACTGGTCGCGGACGGCGCCGTCGCTCGCTCGCGTTCCCGACACCGTCAACAAGCGACGGGTGCGCTCCGCCGCCGTGCGCAGCAGGGGCGACGCCGACGGCGCCAGCTCCAGCTCCGTCAACGCCGCACCGGCCCCGCGCTCCGGGCGCGGCAGCAGCGTCAACACCTGCCGGGCGAAGGTGCGCGACCAGTTCACCACGCCGCCCCAGAGCGAGCGGGCTTCCCACCAGCGGTCGTAAGCGGAGCCGTTGCGGAACGCGAGCAGCACGCCCAGCGCCGCCGCGAGCACCGACACGGGCATGGCGGGGACCGCCATCCACCAGGCGTCGAACACGCGGTAGCCCACGATGACAGCCAGCGCGAAGAGGACGTGCATCGCGACGCCCCTGCCGGTGTAACGCAGGATGATGTGCCAGGACAGCCTCCGGCCAACAATCATTCGGGGAATGCTCCAGGGTGGGTGAGGTCGCCTCGCGCAATGCGTCTAGTGACGCCGGCGCGCACTGGCAACACACGCACCCCGCTCGGTTGCGCGCGTGTGTCAGGCGAGCACGCGGACCGAAGCTGCAAGTGTCCTGGAGCGAGCAGAGGCGCTCCCGGGCGCTACCCGGGGCCCTGGAATCCCCCAGCCCGGAACGTGAGCACCAGCGTGTCCCGGTGGCCGGTGCCTCCCAGCGGCTGGATGGGCGTGCTCTCGTGAATCACGCGGGCATCATCGAGCAGCAGCGCGGACCAGGGCTCCGTCAGCGTGAAGCGCAGGCCGTTGGGACCCTGGGCCTCGAAGACACGCGTCTCACCGCCCTTGATGCCCTCGCGGCCCACGAGCAGCACCGCCACGAAGTCCACGCCGTCCCGGTGCGCGCCCTCGGGGGTCGGCCGGCCGATGCCGTCGGTGGTGTCGATGCGGAACTGGTGGGCCTCGACGAACCAGGGGCGCTCGCCCTTGAGGTGGGAGCAGCACGCGGCGAGGCCTCGAATCAGCCCCGCCCACACCGGCTGGGACACGACGTCGGGCTGCACGGGCTCGAACCAGCGCTCCAGCCCACCGTGAAGCGCGTTGTATTCCACGGGCTGCCAGTGCGCGCGGTGAGGCGCCTGCGTCACCGAGGCGCCGTCCACGATGAAGCAGGCGTGCCGCCGTGAGCGATAGCGGCCCCCATCCCGGAGGAAGCCATCCTGCGGCAGCGCGTCCCAGGACGGCCGCAGCGCGTCCAGCGCGGGCGAGTCAATGCCCGCGAGCTCGCAGAGTCCGTCGCGGTTGAGCACGGCGTAGCCACGCCCGCTGAGGGCCGTGGGGACTTCGGACGCGGGGGTGACGGGGGGCTGGAAGCTCATGGGCGTCGGACTCCACGCGCGGACCCATACTCCCTTGCAGGCCATCACCGCCAGCCCCGATGCGATGCACGCACGGCGGGCGCTCACGGGCCCGTGAGCACGGCCGCCGTGGCGCAGGCGTCATCGTCGGGGGAATGGGAGGCGGCTCGGTCTGTTGGGGGGGCCACCTCGGGCATCGGGAGATGAGGACATGAGAAGGGCGTATGTGGCGTCGTTGCTGACCGGGCTGTTGACCTCCGCCGTGGCGATGGCCGAGGCCCCACCTCAAGACCCCTTCCTGTGGCTCGAGGAGGTCCAGGGCGAGAAGGCGCTCGCATGGGTGCGCGCCCAGAACGCGCGGACGCTCGCGGTGCTGGAGAAGGACCCGCGCTTCGAGACCTTCCACGCCCAGGCGCTCGAGCTGCTCACCTCCACCGACCGCATCCCCACGCCCGGCTTCCGGGCAGGCGGTGTGGACAACTTCTGGCAGGACCGCGGCAACCCCCGAGGCCTCTGGCGGCACACCTCGCTGGACGGCTACACGCGCGCCCAGACACCGTGGGAGACGGTGCTGGACGTGGACGCGCTGGCGAAGGCCGAGAAGGCCAACTGGATTTGGAAGGGCAGCAACTGCCTGCCGCCCGCGGACCAGCGCTGCCTCGTCTCCCTGTCCAACGGCGGCAAGGACGCCGTGGAGCTGCGCGAGTTCGACGCCGCCGCGAAGCACTTCGTGGAAGGAGGCTTCCAGGTCCCGGAGGGCAAGCTGTCCGCGTCCTGGTTGGACACGGACACGCTGCTGGTGGGGCGTGACTGGGGCGGGGACACGCTCACGGAGTCGGGCTATCCCTTCGTGCTCAAGCGCTGGAAGCGCGGCACGCCGCTGACGGAGGCGCAGGAGGCCTTCCGGGGCGAGCGCACCGACGTCTCCGCGTCTCCCTTCCCGCTGCGGGACGCGGAGGGCGCGCTGCGGGCGGTGCTGGTCAACCGCGCGGTGACCTTCTTCGAGTCGGAGTACTACCTGCTGGGAGACGCGGCGCCGGTGCGGCTCCCGTTCCCCCGGAAGTCCTCCCTCCAGGCCTTCGTGGACGGGCAGGTCGTCTTCACGATTGAAGAGGACTGGGGCCGCTTCAAGCAGGGCGCGCTGCTGGCGTACCCGCTGGCCGCGCTGAAGGCGGACCCGGCGAAGGCGAAGCCCACGCTGCTCTTCCAGCCGGGCGCGCGTCAGGCCATCGAATCGGTGGCGGCGACGCGGGGGCGGGTGCTGGTGAACCTCTACGAGGACGTGAAGGGCGCGCTGGATGTCTACACGCCGGTGAAGAACCGCTGGAGCCGCAAGCGGCTGGCCTTGCCGAAGAACGCCTCGGTCGCCATCACCGCGACGTCGTCTTCACATGACCGCTTCTTCGTGAAGTCCCAGGGCTTCCTCGAGCCGACGGCGCTGTGGCTGGCGGACGCGAAGGCGGGCACGGTGAAGAAGGTGAAGTCGCTGCCCGCGCGCTTCGATGGCTCGAAGCTCCGGGTGGACCAGTACTGGACGAAGTCAAAGGACGGCACCCGGATTCCATACTTCCTGGTGCGGCCGAAGGCGCGGAAGCTCGACGGCACGCTGCCGACGCTGGTGTATGGCTATGGCGGCTTCCAGGTATCCAAGCCACCCGTCTACCTGCCGGAGGAGGGCAAGTTGTGGATGGAGCGCGGCGGGGCCTACGTCGTCGCCAACATCCGGGGCGGCGGCGAGTTCGGTCCGCGCTGGCACCAGGCGGCCCTGCGGGAGCACCGCCAGCGCGCGTTCGACGACTTCGCGGCGGTGATGGAGGACCTGGTGCGCAGGAAGGTCAGCTCCCCGCGCCACCTGGGAATCTACGGCCGCTCCAACGGCGGCGTCCTCACCAGCGTGGCGATGACGCAGCGCCCGGACCTGTTCAACGCGGCCGTCATCGAAAGCCCGCTCATCGACATGATGCGCTACCACAAGCTGCCGGCGGGCGCGTCGTGGGTGGGGGAGTACGGCGACCCGGAGGTGCCCGGGGACGCGGCGTTCATCTCGAAGTACTCCGCCTACCAGAACCTCCGCGAGGGCGTGCGCTACCCCGCGCCGTACATCACCACCAACACGAAGGATGACCGCGTCCACCCGGGCCACGCGCGGAAGTTCGCGGCGCGCCTGGAGGCCATGGGGCTGCCGTACCTGTATTACGAGAACACCGACGGCGGGCACTCCAACGACGCGGACCCGCTGCTCAACGCGCGCCGGTGGGCCCTGCACCACGTCTACCTGTCGCGGCAGCTGATGGACTGAGCGGCCGATGGAGGCGGGCGTGCTGTCCAGGAAAACACCTTGGTTGTGATTTTAAGATTATTCTTGATTTGGGCTGATAGGGTGCTCCGCGCAGCGCTTTCCCTTTCAGGAGCACCCCCATGTCCCAGCTCAAGATGCGGCTCGTCTCGTTGTCCATCCTCACCCTGTCCCTCGCGGCCGTTGGCTGTGGTGTTGGCGCGGAGGTGGAGCCGCTGCCGTCCGAGTCGGAGTCGGCGGGGGAGCATGTCGTTGATGAGGAAGTCCTCTACGGAGGAGACGCGCACGATGAGGGCGAGGTCTCCGCCATGGCCTCCGCCGCGGCCTGCGCGGGCTTCTGTAACGACGAGTGTGTGGCGTATGCCCGCTGCCGGGCGCCCAATCTTCCCTATGGGCTGTTCACGTGGGCCGACAAGCGCGCCATCATCAACAGCAACCACGCTCACGTGGGCTGCGTGGCGATGATTCTGGGCTCGAACCCCGCGGGGCACACGGCGTTCGTCGCGAAGGTCAACAAGACGGTCAACCCGTACCGCATCACCCTGAACGAGTCCAACTGGGGCTCGCGCACGTGCAACACGCGCACGGGGACGAAGGGTGGCCTGAACATCACCAACTACTGGTGCCCGCGCGCGGCCCACACGGCGAGCTGCGCCGGCCCCATGTAGTGCTGCCGAGGCCCGCGGGGTTTCGCGGGCCGTGAAGGCGCTGAATGCGCACGGCCGGGTGGGCCCACGTTGTCAGGCTCGCCCGGCACCCCAGGTCTTCGCCGCGCTACAGTCCCGCGTCATGGGAAACGTCCCTGACGCCGTGGAACCGAAGCTGGGAAGGCCATGCTGCTGACGCTCTCGACGACGCATCATCCCGCGACCGACCTCGGGTACCTGCTCCACAAGAATCCGCACCGTCCGCAGTCGTTCGAGCTGTCCTTCGGACACGCGCACGTCTTCTATCCGGAGGCCACGGAGGCGCGCACCACGGCGGCGTTGCTGCTGGAGGTCGACCCCGTCGGGCTCGTCCGGGAGCGTCGCGGCCCTTCAGGCGAAGGCGGTGTGCTGGACCAGTACGTGAACGACCGACCCTACGTGGCCTCGTCGTTCCTGAGCGTCGCGCTCGCACGCACCTTCCGCAACGCGATGTCGGGCAGCAGCAAGGAGCGGCCGGACCTGGCCGGGCAGCCGCTTCCGCTGGTGGCCCGCCTCTCCGTGCTCCCTTGTCGCGGCGGCGAGCCCTTCCTGCGGAAGCTCTTCGAGCCCCTGGGCTACACCGTCACCGCCACGCGGCACGCGCTGGACGAGACACGCCCGGACTGGGGCCACAGCCGCTACTTCACCGTCACGCTGGAGGCCCACACGCGCCTGAGTGAGTTGCTCACGCACCTCTACGTGCTGATTCCCGTGCTGGATGACGACAAGCACTACTGGGTGGGTGACGAGGAGGTGGAGAAGCTCCTGCGGCACGGGGAGGGCTGGCTGGCGGCGCACCCGGAGCGGGACCTCATCACCCGGCGCTACCTGCGCCACCGCAAGAGCCTCGCGCGCGATGCGCTGGAGCGGCTCTCCGGTGACGAAGCGCCCGAGCCGGAGGAGGGCGCGCAGGCGCGCAACCAGGAGGAGGCCGCGCTCGAATCGCGGCTGAGCCTCAACGAGCAGCGCCTGCAGGCCGTGGTCGCCGTCCTAAAGGAGAGCGGCGCCACGCGCGTGGTGGACCTGGGCTGCGGCGAGGGCAAGCTGCTCCGGGCCCTGCTCAAGGAGCGGCAGTTCACCGACATCCTCGGCATGGACGTGTCCTTCCGTTCGCTGGAGATCGCCCGGGAGCGGCTGGACCTGGACCGGATGTCGGAGCTTCAGCGGCGACGGATACAGCTCCTCCACGGCTCGCTCATGTACCGGGACGCGCGGCTGGCCGGGTACGAGGCGGCCTCTGTCATCGAGGTCATCGAGCACCTGGACCCGCCGCGGCTCGCGGCCTTCGAGCGCGTCCTCTTCGAAGCCGCCCGGCCCAACGTGGTGGCGCTCACCACGCCCAACGCCGAATACAACGTGCGCTTCGAATCGCTCCCCGCGGGCACCTTCCGCCACCGCGACCACCGCTTCGAGTGGACCCGGGCCGAGTTCGAGTCCTGGGCCCAGGGCCTCTGCGAGCGCTTCGGCTACAGCGTTCGCTTCCTCCCGGTGGGTCCCCTGGACCCGGACGTCGGTGCACCGACCCAGATGGCGGTGTTCGCGCGATGAAGCTCACGATTCCTGAACTCTCCCTGGTCCTGCTCATCGGTCCTTCCGGCGCGGGCAAGTCCACCTTCGCGCGCCGGCACTTCAAGCCGACCGAGGTCCTGTCATCGGATGCCTACCGGGGCATCGTCTCCGATGACGAGAACAGCATGGAGGCCACGAAGGACGCGTTCGAGACGCTGCGCTTCGTCGCGGCCAAGCGGCTGGCGCGGGGGCTGCTCACCGTCATCGACGCGACCAGCGTGCAGCCAGAGGCGCGCAAGCCGCTGGTGGAGCTCGCGCGCGAGTTCCACGTGCTGCCCGTGGCGGTGGTGCTCGACGTCCCCGAGAAGACATGCCAGGAGCGCAACCGGCAGCGGCCTGACCGGGCCTTCGGTGCGCATGTGGTGCGCAACCAGCTCCAGCAACTGCACCGCTCGCTGCGAGGGCTGGAGCGCGAGGGCTTCCGCCATGTCCACGTGCTGAAGCCGGAGGTGCTGGAGGCCATCGAGTTCGTGCGGCAGCCGCTGTGGAACAACCGCAAGCACGAGCACGGGCCCTTCGACATCATCGGCGACGTCCATGGGTGCCGGGAGGAGCTGGAGGCGCTGCTGGGCAAGCTGGGCTACGAGGTGCGTCCCCGCGCGGACGGTGCGCCAGGGTTTGACGTGCGTCCGCCCGAGGGGCGCAAGGCCCTCTTCGTGGGAGACCTGGTGGACCGGGGGCCGGACACGCCGGGCGTGCTCCGGCTCGTCATGGGCATGGTGGCGGCGGGCAGCGCGTTGTGCGTCCCGGGGAATCACGAAGTGAAGCTGATGCGCAAGCTGCGCGGCCGGGACGTGAAGGTGTCACACGGGCTGGCCCAGTCGCTGGAGCAGCTGGAGCGTGAGCCGCCCGAGTTCCACAAGGCGGTAGTGGACTTCATCGACGGGCTCGTCTCGCACTACGTCCTCGACGAGGGGCGGCTGGTGGTGGCGCACGCGGGCCTCAAGGCGTCGATGCAGGGCCGTGGCTCCGGCCGGGTGCGTGAGTTCGCCCTGTACGGGGAGACGACGGGCGAGACGGACGAGTTCGGTCTGCCCGTGCGCTTCAACTGGGCCGCGGAGTACCGGGGCAAGGCGGCGGTGGTGTACGGGCACACGCCGGTGCTGGAGGCGGACTGGCTCAACAATACGCTCTGCGTGGACACGGGCTGCGTGTATGGCGGCAAGCTGACGGCGCTGCGTTATCCGGAGCGGGAGCTCGTCTCGGTGCCCGCGGCGCGGGCCTACGCGGAGTCCATCCGGCCGCTGGGCGGTGCTGTCACGCCAGGGAGCGGGCTGAGCGCGCAGCAGGTCCATGACGACCTGTTGGACATCGAGGACGTGCGGGGCAAGCGCGTGGTGACGACGCGGCTGAGCCAGAGCGTGACGGTGCGCGAGGAGAACGCCACGGCGGCGCTGGAGGCGATGAGCCGGTTCGCCATTGACCCGAAGTGGCTCATCTATCTGCCGCCGACGATGTCGCCCTCGGAGACGAGCAAGGCGCAGGGCTACCTCGAACACCCGGCGGAGGCGTTCGCCTACTACCGCAAGGAAGGGGTGGCGAAGGTCGTGTGCGAGGAGAAGCACATGGGCTCGCGCGCGGTGGTCGTGGTCGCCCGCGACGAGGCGGCGGCTCTCCGGCGCTTCGGCGTCACGACGGGCGCGCCAGGCGTCTGCTACACGCGCACGGGGCGCCGCTTCTTCACGGACACGGGGCTCGAAGCGGCGTTCCTGGCGCGGGTGCGCGCGGCGCTCACCGCGTCGGGGTTCTGGGAGGCGCACCAGACGGACTGGGCGTGCCTCGATGGGGAGCTGATGCCCTGGTCCTTCAAGGCCCAGGAGCTGTTGCGCGACCAATACGCTTCGGTGGGGGCGGCCTCGCGCGCGGCGCTCACGGACGTGGTGTCGGTGCTGGAGCAGGCGGTGGGGCGTGGGCTGGAGGTCGGGGAGCTGGCCACACGCTTCGGCGAGAAGGCGCGCAGCGTGGAGCGGTACGTGGAGGCCTACCGGCGCTACTGCTGGCCCGTGCATTCGTTGGAGGACGTGCGGTTCGCGCCCTTCCATCTGCTGGCGACGGAAGAGGGGGCGCACATGGACAAGGACCATGTGTGGCACATGGAGACGCTCGCGCGGGTGTGCCAGGCGGACGCGACGTTGCTGGTGGCGACACCGTTCCGCGTGGTGGCGCTGGAGGATGACTCCGCGGTGGCGGAGGGCGTGCGCTGGTGGGAAGAGCTCACGGCGCGAGGAGGGGAGGGGATGGTGGTCAAGCCGCTCGACTTCGCGGTGCGTGGGCGCAAGGGGCTGCTCCAGCCAGCCATCAAGTCACGAGGGCCGGAGTATCTGCGCATCATCTACGGTCCGGAGTACACCGCGCCCGCGAACCTGGAGCGGCTGCGCCAGCGGGGCTTGTCCACGAAACGCTCCCTGGCGCTGCGTGAGTTCGCGCTCGGGGTCGAAGGCCTGGAGCGGTTCGCGCGAGGCGAGCCGCTGCGCCGCGTGCACGAGTGTGTCTTTGGAGTCCTCGCCCTGGAGAGCGAGCCGGTGGACCCACGGCTTTGATGTAGGCTTTGGGGCGGGAGCGCCAGGCGCCCAGTGGAGGGATGAGGATGAACTTCTACGACGAGCCGTCCCCATTTCTCTGGTGGGAGTCCAACCTGTGGTGGGTGCTCGCGCTGGCGATGTCCGCCGGGCTGGGCGTGTGGTGCTGGTTGATGTGGGGCTCACGTCAGCCTGGGGATGTCCTGCGGGTGGCGCCCGCGCCCGGCGTCGGCCGTCTCCGGCGGGGGCTGGACGCTGTCGCGTGGGCCGTGATGGCGGCTGCCTTCATGGGCCCCATGGCGTTCGTCACATCCTGGCTGGTGGCGACGGACTCGCTCGTCCCTCACGATGAGGTGATGGAAGGGCGTCCGTCGTTCTCGTTCTTCATCCGGTTGCCTTGGTTCGGATTGGCCCTGGTGACGCTCGTGGGCGGCATTGCCTACGCGCGCCGGACTCGAGCACCCAGGGACATGCGTGACGTGCTCCTGGCGGTGGAGACCGCGCGGCGTCCCACCTGAGGCCGTTGCGCCGTGCCTGGGGCATCATCGCCGTGACGAACAGGCGCCTCAGGCAGTGGGCGAGCCGCACCGCGCTGACGTCCGTGGCGGCGGCATCCCGGTTGTGCGGGGCGCACCTGGCCCATGCGGGCAAGGGGAGAGGCAGCCCCCGCGGGCGCTGGTGCCTGGCGAAGGCGCTCGCCAGAATTCCCAATCACATGCGAACGAACCTCGTGGGTGCCGCGCTTCTCCTGCTGGCTGCTTGTGATTCCACTCCGTTGGACCCTGGGCCCGATGACCCGCCGTCCCTTCACCAAATGACGCGGGTGGAGGCGGTCCGGGGCGTCGAGCTGGAGGTGCTCGACTATGGCGGCCAGGGCCCGGCGCTCGTGTTCCTCGCGGGCATGGGCAGCACGGCCCACATCTTCGATGAACTGGCGCTCGAGTTCCGGGACACACACCACGTCTACGCGCTCACACGCCGTGGCTACGGCGCCTCGGATTGGCCCGACACCGGCTATGACACCGCCACGCTGGCCACGGACGTCCTGGGGGCGCTGGACAAGCTGGGGCTGTCGAAGGCGTCGTTCGCGGGCCACTCCCTGGCGGGGGACGAGCTGACGTGGCTGGCGCTCCACCACCCCGAGCGCGTGGAGGCGCTCGTCTACCTGGACGCCACTGACAGCCGGGGCGAGATTGCTGCGTTCCTGGAGGGCGCGCCGTTGCCGCCGCTGCCCTTCTCCGTGCTCGACGGCCTCCCTTCACGGCAGGCGGTGGCGGAGCGGCTGGCGCGAGATTTGGGCGGAGGGCTCCCCGCGCACGAGGTCGAACAGGCGTATGAGTTCGACGCCGCGACAGGGGCCTACCTGCGCGAGCGCCGCCATCCTGGTGCCACGGAGCAATCCGTCCGGGGCGCGGCCATCATGGACCTCGAGCGCGTGCAGGGGCCCGTGTTGTCCCTGTCGGATGGGCAGGGCTTCACCGGCTGGGTGGAGGCCCTGGTGGCGGCTGAGTCGCTGCCGCTGGAGCTCCGGGAGAAGGCCCGCGGCTTCCTGCCCCACATCCGGCAGCACGAGACGGACCAGGAGGCCGCGCTGCGGCGTCATCCCGGCTGGAGACACCTGCAACTGGAGGGCGCGGGGCACTACATCTGGCTGACGAACCGGGCGGAGGTCGTGACGCGGATGCGCGACTTCTTCGCCGCCACCGCCGCGCCGTAGCACGCTCCCCGCTGGCGTTGCCTGTCCGAGCCACATGCCCGGACAGACAGCCACGGAGCACCGCTCAGCTCCGCTGCGCGTAGTACTCCACGATGAAGGGCTCGTTCACGTCCACGGGGATTTCCTCCCGCTCGGGCAGGCGCACGTAGCGCAGCCCTTCGCCCTCGCCCAGCACCTGGACGTAGGCGGGCACGGGCCGCGACTTCATCCGGCTGAAGGACTCCTGCACCACGGCGAGCTGCAGGTTCGCCGTGTGGAAGCGGACTTCGCTGCCAGGCTTGACGCGGAAGCTGGGGATGTCCGCCCGCTTGCCGTCCACCTGGAGGTAGCCGTGGCGCACGAACTGCCGAGCCTGGCGGATGCTGGTGGCCAGCCCGGCGCGCAGCACCAGCGAGTCCAGCCGGCTCTCCAGGAGCTGCAGCAGCACCGTGCCGGTGTTGCCCGGGGCCTGGCGTGCCTCCTTGAAGGCCGCACGGCACTGATGCTCCAGCAGGCCGTAGTACAGCTTCAGCTTCTGCTTCTCCCGCAGCCGGCGCGCGAAGTCGCTCACGCTGGTACGCGCGGTGGCACCGTGCTGGCCAGGAGGATAGGGCCGGCGCAGCACCGGGTCCTTGTCCGGGTCCTTCGCGGTGACGCGCGAAAGCGGAATCCCCAGCCGACGACACATCTTCCCCCGCGGTCCCAAGTCGCGTGCCACGTCGTGCTCCTTCGACCATCTCCCGGTGTTTGAATTGGAGATGAAGTTGATAATCAGTATCAATTTCAATAACTCCAATTTGGGCCCGGGGTCAAGCCCGGAGTTCGAGGTGGGGACGCGGGCTGGGCGGCTTCACTCAGTTGCCGTGCGGCGCCGTCTCCCGTCGGAAGATGGCGCCCGCGAGCACCGCCACGACGGTGACGCCGGCGTAGGCCACCAGCCCGGCGGCGACCATGGCGAACAACGCGGAGAGCCCCCCATCGAGCCGCGCGGCGACGAGCCACCCTGCGCCCGCGCTGATGACCAGGCGCGAGGTGCCCGCCAGGAAGGGCCACAGCACGCGGCCCGCCCCCTGCGCGGCGAACGCGAGCACGAAGCCCAGGCCCAGCAGGCCGTAGAACGGCGCCACGATGCGCAGGTAGTCCAGGCCCGGCGCCACGACGGCCGGCTCGCGGCTGAAGGCATGGAGCCAGACTTCCGGGGCCAGCGCCGCCGCCAGTCCAATGACTCCCGCCGCCACGAAGCCCAGCCCGCCGCCCAGCCAGGCGATGCGCCGGGCGCGCTCGTGCTGGCCCGCGCCCACGTTGGTGCCCACCAGCGTCAGCACGGCGGTGCCCAGGCCAAAGAGAACCGGGATGATGAGGTAGTCCAGGCGTGACGCCATGCCGTAGCCCGCCAGCGCCTCCACGCCGAACATCCCCACGACGCCGGTGATGACCATCACCATCAGGTTGGGCTGCAGCGTGCTCAACGCCGTCAGCAGGCCCACGCGCAGGATGTCGCGGAGCAGCCGCGGCTCCACCGGCCCCTTCGTCAGCCGGACCACGGCCCGTCCGGACGCCATGTAGCGCAGCAGCCAGAGCGCCGCGCCCACATAGAACAACGTCATCGCGAGCCCCGCGCCCGCCAGCCCCAGGGCGGGCACCGGGCCGAAGCCGAAGATGACCCCTGGCGTCACGACGAGGAAGACGGCGGCGCCCACGAGCGTCACCAGCGCGGGGACGCGCACCTCGCCCGCGCCGCGCAGCGCCGCCGCGAGCAGGTTCACCAGCCAGAAGGGAATCGAGCCCGCGAACACATAGTTCGAATACTGGAGCGCGGCGTCCAGCGCGCCCGCCCGTCCACCCAGCGCCGTGTACAGCGCGGGGCCGGTCATCCAGGCGAGGACGCTGAAGAACAGGCCAATGGCCAACGCCAACACCACGGCATGCCAGACCAGGGCATTCGCATCGTCCCGCCGGTTCGCGCCCAGGGCTCGCGCCACCGCGGAGGCCACGCCGCTGCCAATGCCTCCGTTGGACATCATCGTCATCAACATCACGACGGGGAAGACGAGAGAGACGCCCGCCAGCGCCTCCGTGCCCAGGAAGCTCGCGTACCAGTTCTCCGCCACGCCCACCAACGACTGGGCAATCAGGACCAGCGTGGTGGGCACGGCGAGCTGGAGCAGGGGCTTGAGCAGCGGGCCCCGCAGCATCGCGTCTTGAAGGGACGCGCGCCCGGGGAGCGCGGAAGGCGTGGACCCGGGCGCTGCCTCCTGCGCTGGGGCTGCGTTGCTGCTGGCTGCGTCACCCATGGGATGTCACCTCACGCGCTCAGCGCACCAAGATAGCCACCGGCGGACAAGCCTTGTTTGACCATGCGGCTCACGTCGTCGGCGAGCACTTCCTCCTCGCCAGCCTCCAGCGCGGTCAGCGTGAGACGCACCACGTCTGTAGGATTCGCCTTCGGCGCGGTGACCTGCTGGGCCATGTCGGTGTCCATGAACCCGACGTGCAACGCCAGGACCTGGGTCTTCTGCCCGCGCAACTCCTGACGCAAGCCATTGGTCATCGCCCAGGCCGCGGCCTTGGAGGCGCTGTAGGTCGAGGCGCCCGGGAAGGAATGCCAGCTCAGCACCGACAGCACGTTGATGATGCCGCCTCCGCCGTTGCGAGCCAGGATGGGGGCGAAGGCGCGGCTCGTCGCGAGCGGGCCCAGATAGTTCGTCTCCATTTCGTTGCGGGCATGCGTGAGCACGTCCTCGCTGGTCAGGCTCGCCGGCTGGCTGATGCCCGCGTTGTTGATGAGCAGCGTCACGTCGCCCGCCTCACGCACCAGCGCTTCGAGCTGGTCTGGGCGCGTCACGTCCAGGCGGACCGGCACGATGCCCGGCACCATGCTGGGGCCGGGCTCACGAGCCGCCGCATAGACTTTGCGCACGCCCCGCTCGAGCAGGCCCTTGGCGAAGGCGAGCCCAAGGCCGCGATTGGCTCCGGTGACCAAGGCCACTGCGTTCTGGAGATGCATGGTTCGGCTCCTTTTATGATGACCGTCATATTTTGCGGCGCGTGGCCGCGGTGAAGAGACCTGCCGCGGTGGGCTCAGCGGCGCTTGTTGCTCACGGCATGCTTCGCGGCGGTCCGGAAGGACCGCGCCAACTGGGTGTCATTGACCGCGCGGGAGATGAGCAGCGCGCCGACCAGGGTACTCAGCGCCGCCATGGCGCGCTCGCTCTGCTGGGAGGCTTCTCCCGAGGGGAGCTGGCTTTCGAGCAGCTCCAGCAGCCGCCGGACCTGTCGGGTGGTGACGGCCCGGACCTCGCTGGACTGGCGCCGGGTCTCCGAGCCGAGCGCGGCCAGGACGCAGCCCTGCTCGGGATGCTTCGCGTGCGAATCGGACAGGTAGGTGTCCAGCAGGGCCGCCAGACCCTCACGGGCCGTGGCGTCCTCCAGAGTTTTCATCGTCTCGGCCCCGGCGGCCTCCAGCGCTTCGGCGAG
Organism: Myxococcus sp. AM010; assembly: GCF_013372585.1. Classification (NCBI taxonomy): domain Bacteria; kingdom Pseudomonadati; phylum Myxococcota; class Myxococcia; order Myxococcales; family Myxococcaceae; genus Myxococcus; species Myxococcus sp. AM010. Next base: position 22,175 of record NZ_JABXEO010000005.1, on the reverse strand, counting down.
CAGGGCCTCCCGGGACGGGAAGTGGGCATAGAAGCCGCCGTGCGTGAGCCCCGCCTCCTTCATGATGTCCGCCACGCTGACGCCCTGGTAGCCCTCCTTGCGAATCGCACGGGACGCACTCCGGAGGATGCGCTCGTGGGTCTGCTCCTTCTTGGAGGGGCTCTTCATATGATGGTTATCATAAAATCGCGCGCTCGATTGTCAACCGAGAGTGTGGAGGCCCCCCGGGGAGGGGTGGGGCTCACGGTTGGATGGCCACCTTGAAGACGCCGTCACGGCGCTCGCCGAAGAGGGCGTAGGCCTCCTGGATGTCCGCGAGCTTGAAGCGGTGGGTGATGAGCGGCGACAGGTCGACGCGCTGGTGGTGCACCAGGTCCATGAGGCGGCGCATGCGCTCCTTGCCTCCTGGGCACAGGGTGGTGACGATGCGGTGGTCCCCCAGGCCGGCGGAGAACGCGTCGTAGGGCAACTGGAGCTTGCCCGAGTAGACGCCCAGGCTGGACAGCGTGCCCGCGGGCCGCAGGCAGCGCAGCGCGCTCTCGAAGGTCTGCTGGGTGCCCAGCGCCTCGATGGCCACGTCGGCGCCGCCGCCCGTGAGCCGCTTCACCTCGGCCACCACGCCCTGCTGACGGTAGTCGAGCACCACGTCCACGCCCATCCTCCGCGCCATCTTCAGGCGCGCCTCATCGCCGTCCACGCCCACCACGAGCGAGGCGCCCATCAGCCGCGCGCCAATGGAGGCGCACAGCCCGATGGGCCCCTGCGCGAAGACGACCACCGCATCGCCGATGCACACGCCGCCCGCCTCCGCGCCGCTGAAGCCCGTGGAGGCGATGTCCGACAGGAGGACGACCTGCTCATCCGTGAGCCCGTCCGGAATGGGCGCGAGGTTGGCCTGCGCGGAGGGGATGCGGATGTACTCGGCCTGGGCGCCATCCTGGGTGTTGCCCATGCGCCAGCCGCCCAGGGCCTCCCAGCCCGCGCCGTGGCCGCACTGCGAGAGGTGGCCGGACAGGCAGGCCCTGCATTGTCCACACGGGGTGATGGCGCCCACGAGGACACGCTGCCCCGGGCGATAATCCGTCACGCCGGGGCCAAGCTCCTCGATGACGCCCACGGGCTCGTGACCGATGACGAGCCCCGGGCGCACCGGGTACTCGCCTCGGACGATGTGCAGGTCCGTGCCGCAGACCGTGGTCAGCGTCATCCGGATGACCGCCTCGCCGGCTCCCGCGTGAGGACGCTCCACCTCTTCGATGCCGAAGCGGTTCACAGCCTGAAAGACATTGGCTCGCATGCGCTCCCCCGTGGCTTGTGGATGCCCACCCGTGAAGTGTCGGCACGGTGTTGGAAGGTGTCATCCGCTCAGGCGTGGATGCGGCGGTGGCGTTCGTGCCGGGCGCATGCTCGGGGGCATGGGGACCTGACAGTGGCTCGGGCCCGCGCGCTCCGGGCCCAGGTGGATGTCATCTCCTGACACCGGCCGCATCGTCCTCGGTGAGTCGCGCCCGCGCAATCAGGCGTCTACTTCAGGGGGCGGTACCATGAACGTCGCACCGGATACGGAGAAGCCACGGCAAGCCGAGCATCCGGAGGTGGCCGCCGCGCCTCGCCTGCTCTGGTTCAGCGAGCTGTCCCGCGCGGACGTCGCGCTGGCGGGTGGCAAGGGCGCGAACCTGGGCGAGATGACGCGGGCAGGGCTGCCCGTTCCGCCGGGCTTCGTCATCACCGCCGCAGCCTTCCAGGAGGCGATGGCGCCGGTGCGCGCCCGGCTGAGCGCCCTCTGGGCACAGGTGGACCCGGATGACCCTTCGTCACTGACCCGAGTCACCCAGCAGCTCCGTGAGCACGTGCGGAGCGCGCCCATCCCGGAGCGGCTGCGCGCAACCCTCCTGGAGGCGTATCAGCAACTGGGCGCGGACCGGGCCGTGGCGGTGCGTTCCTCGGCGACCTCGGAGGACTCGGCGGCCACGTCCTTCGCGGGCATGCACGAATCCTTCACTCACGTGATGGGCGAGGACGCCTTGATGGATGCGCTGCGGGCATGCTGGGCCTCGGCCTATGGCGAGCGCGTGGTGGCCTACCGCAAGGCGGCAGGGCTCACCGAGGAGCCCGCCATCGCCGTGGTGGTGCAGGCGATGGTGGACGCGTCCCGCGCGGGCGTCATGTTCACCGCGGACCCGTCCTCGGGAGACACCGGCCGCATCGTCATCGAGGCGGCCTGGGGGCTGGGAGAAGTCGTGGTGGGCGGGCAGGTGGAGCCGGATACGTATTGCGTCACCAAGAAGGAGCCTCGCGTGCGCGAGGTCCGGGTGGGCGACAAGAGTGTCCGCCTGGTGCGCGATGCCGAGGGGCACACGCAGCGCGAGACCCTGAGTCCGGAGCAGGCCCACGAGCGCGTGCTGAGCGACGTGTCGGTGCTGGAGCTGGCGCGGTTGGGGCTGCGGGTGGAGCAGCACTACGGCGCGCCGCAGGACATCGAGTGGGCGGAGGAGCGCGGCCGGTTGTTCCTGGTGCAGACGCGGCCGATTACCACGTTGGGCAAGCCCTCCGTCGCGCCACCGCCGGAGGAAGGCCCCGCGGGCAAGGCGCTGGTGCGGGGACTGAGCGCGTCGCCCGGGGTAGCGGCGGGCCGGGTGCGGGTGCTGGCGTCGCCGGCGGAGGGAGGGCAGCTCCAGCCGGGCGAGGTGCTGGTGGCCGAGATGACGTCGCCGGACTGGGTCCCCACCATGCGGCGGGCCGCCGCCATTGTCACGGACCGAGGCGGCATGACGTGCCACGCCGCCATCGTCAGCCGGGAGCTGCGCAAGCCCTGCGTGGTGGGAACACGCACCGCCACGCGCACGCTGCGAGGTGGCGAAGCGGTGACGGTGGATGGCTCGACGGGAGAAGTCCGGGAGGGACAGGAGGCGCCACGTCCGCGGGCGGTGGAGGCGACCGCCAGCGCGCCCACGGTGGGCACGGCCCCGGTGCTGGCCACGCGCCTCTACGTCAACCTGGCCCTGCCCGCGCAGGCCCGCGAGGCCGCGGCGCTCCCGGTGGATGGCGTGGGCCTGCTGCGCGCCGAGTTCATGCTCACGGAGGCGCTGGGCGGTGTGCACCCGCGCAAGCTGATCGCGGAGGGCCGGAGCGGCGAGTTCGTGGAGCGCATGGCTGCGGCCCTGCTCCAGACGACGCGCGCCTTCCATCCGCGCCCCGTGGTGTACCGGACGACGGACTTCCGGACGAACGAGTTCCGCGGCCTGGAGGGCGGCGCCGAGTTCGAGCCCAGGGAGTCCAACCCGATGATTGGCTTCCGGGGCGCCTACCGGTACCTGCGCGAGCCCGACGTGTTCAACCTGGAGCTGGAGGTGCTCGCGCGGGTCCGCGAGCAGACGCCCAACCTCCAGGTGATGCTGCCCTTCGTGCGCACGCTCTGGGAGCTGGAGGCGTGCCTGGAGCTCATCGCCCGCAGCCCGCTGGGGCGGCAGCGGGGCTTGAGGAAGTGGGTGATGGCGGAGGTGCCCTCCATCGTCTACCGCCTCCACGACTATGCGAAGTGTGGGATTGACGGCGTGTCCATCGGCTCGAATGATTTGACGCAGCTCATGCTGGGCGTGGACCGGGACTCCGAGTCGTGCGCCGAGCTGTTCGACGAAGCGGACGCCGCGGTGCTGGCCGCCATTGGCGACATCATCCGCGGGTGCGAGGAAGCGGGCCTGACGTCTTCACTGTGTGGGCAGGCGCCGTCGAACCGGCCGGACTTCGCGGAGCACCTGGTTCGCGCGGGGATTACGTCCATCTCCGTGGACCCGGCGGCGGTGCTCGCGACGCAGCGGGTGATGGCGGCCGCGGAGCAGCGGCTGCTGCTGGCCGCCTCGAAGCGGGCGACGCTTCAGGGTGGCCAAGGAGGGGAGCGTCGCTCAGGGCTGCTTGTCGGGCGGTAGGGGAGCGCTGGTGGCCTCGACCTCCGCGGGCAGCGGCTCGGCATGGGCGGCAATCCGCGCTCGCTCTGCCGCCAGCTTGCGCGGCAGCTCGGGGGAAGGGACCTTGACCAGCCGGAGCGCGAGCACCTCGACGCCCCGGTCCTGGAAGTGGCGCCCGAGATAGGAGGCGATTCCACTTGGGCTGGGAGCCAGTACGGGCGTCTTCGCGATGTGCCTGGGCAGGGCCTCGAGGTAGGCCAGGGCCTTGTCATTGTCGGGTGTCTTGCCCCCCACCCAGGGAATCAGCGTTCGGGCCAGGAGCCGGGGGAGCGGCGCCGGGTCCGCCAGATGGCGGCTGAGCTCCGCGACTGCCGCCGCACCTCTTCGGCGCAGCTGTGCCTCCGCGTCCAGGTAGGCGTCATCCTGGGTGCTCAGCGCTTCATTGAAGAGGTCGCGCTCGGTCTTCATCGCTGTCTCGAGTTCAGCGGGGCAGCGCAATGTCGCACACGCGGCTTCCGAAGTGCGCGGTCGGTGGAAGAAGCCACAGCGGACACTGCATGTGGCTTCAGCCTCAGGTCCGTCCGTGGCGGAGGACGTGGTGCTTGTTCCAGAGCAGATAGGGGAGCAGCGCGAGCGTCCGCAGCACCAGGTAGACGCAGATATATGGGAGCAGTCGCCGCCCCTGGTCGCTGACGCTGGCGACGGCGAGCGCGATGGAGGGATTGCCGAAGACGGCGGCGAGCGCGAGGGCTGTCCGGTCCTCTGGCTGGGGCCCCCCCGCCAGGTGGCCCATCATCGCGGAGCCCAGCGTCATCACCAGCATGCCCAGCAGCATCCAGTCATTCACGACGTGCAACCTCGGACCGCTGATGAACAGCAGGGCGAGCACGGCGCAGACGAACACGGCCTTGAAGAGCCACAGCATGGGCCGCAGCAGGCGCTTCGCCAGCGCCGGGCGCCATGCGCGCAGGGTCCAGCCCGCGATGAGCGGCACCAGGAAGGGCATCATGACCCGCTGGATGAGCCGGGTGGTGGGCGGAGCCTGGAACACCGCCGGAAAGAAGTCACTGAGCAGCCGCAGCGAGAGCGGTAGGAGCAGGATGGCGGCCAGCGACAGCGTGAGGGACAGCGCCACCGTGAGGCGCAGGTCGCCACGCTGCCGGTAGGACGCGACGGCGACGCTGGGCACGCCGGGGCTGACGGCCATCAGCAGGATGATTCCCGCCGCGAGAGGCGGCAGCGGGAGGGCATGCACCAGCACGAGGGCGAGCAGTGGGACACCCAGCAACACGGTGGGAAGCCCCCGCGCATAGGCCGGCAGGCGCATGGCGCGCCTCACGGCGCTCGCGTCGACGGCGAGCCCCAGGACGAACCCCATGAGCACGACGAGGTGCTGCACCGCGAACTCGACTGCGTGCCGCAGGCCCAGCGCGGCAACCACCCCGGTGTCCATGGGGAGAGGATGGCCACGGCAGGTCCCTGGGAGGCACGTTGAGGCGGCCAGCCGCGCGTGCGTTCCTCGGAGTGGCCGCGGAGTCAAGGGGGCGGGCCTCACCCCTGGGAGGGATGGCCGCCAGGGCCCCCTCGGCTTGAAATCACCTCCACGCCTGGACGCCTCGCATGACCGGGCAAGGGGACGTGCCATGGACGCGAACCATCTGCTGGAGCTGGTCAAACGCTATCAAGACAACAAGGCGTTCATCTCCAATGAGGAGACCGCGAAGATAGCGCTGGTCGTCCCGTTCATCCGGAGCCTCGGCTACGACCCGAGCGTCCCGCGGGAGGTCCGCCTGGAGTACACGGCGGACTTCGTCCAGGGAGACGGCAAGAAGCTGCCGGACCGCATGGACTTCGCCATCTTCGACCAGACGGGCACCAAGCCGCTCATCGTCATTGAGACCAAGCCCCTGGGCACCGACCTCAAGGCCCGCGCGCAGCAGCTGGCGCGCTACCTGTCGCAATTGCCGGAGCTCCACTTCGGCATCATCACCGACGGGTGTCACTACCTCTTCTTCGGGGACTTGGAGAACCCCAACGTCATGGACCCGGAGCCCTTCTTCACGTTCTCCCTGGAGGACACGAAATCGGACTGGGTGAAGGTGGCCAAGTTCCTGTCCAAGTTCAGCCGTGAGGCCTTCAACGCGACGACGCTGATTACGGACGCGGAGAACAGCCGCTACCGACAGGGGATGATTGACAAGCTCGCGTCCGCCCTGAAAGCGCCCGGCGAGCACGAGGCCTTCCTCAAGTGGCTCACGGAGGACATCTACAAGGGCAAGCGGACCACCGCGGTGATGGAGCGGCTCGCGGATGTCGCGAGGGAGGCCATCGAGCCGACGCTGCTGCGGGTCATGGGCGACGACTTCCTGAACAAGCTCAAGGAGCGCATCCAGCGACTCAACGAGGGCGCGGAGCCCGCGGTGGCGCAGGAGGGCACCAACGTGGTGAAGCCGGAGTCGGCCAAACCCTTCGAGGCGGAGGGCCGCGCCGCGCCCGACGAGAAAGGCCGCGCCGCCGTGGAGACCACCGAGACGGAGTTGGAGTTCTTCGGCGTGGTGCGGGACATCTGCGTCAAGAACGGCCACGCCGCCGAGGACATCCTCTTCCGGGACACAGCGTCCTACTTCAACGTGTCGTTCAAGCGGCCCACGAAGTGGTTCGCCCGGTTCTTCGGCAATGGCAAGCGCAAGAGCATCGTCACCTGGGTGCCGGTGGACGAGGCCCGCGCCATTGCCGCGGGCTTCGAGGTGGAGGCGGCGCCCGCCGGGTTGGGCACCACCCGCATCTTCATCGAATCGGTGCCCCAGGTCTGGGCGCTGAAGGCGCTGGTGATTCGGAGCCTGGAGCTGTCCAAGACGGTGCGTGACGAGCCACCGTCTTCAGACGCCGCCACACCGGAGGACGGGAAGCCCGCCCTCAAGGTCATCACGGGCTGACGCTTCGCCGCGGAGCTCACGCCGCCGCGCGAAGCGACGTGAGTCCCATGGCCTTGAGGGCCAGCACGCCCACCACGGCGAAGGCCTGCCCGCCGAGCAGCGCGACGCCCAGGGGCGTGAGCTCCTGCGCATGCATGACGACGAGCAGCACGCTGCCCACCACCCAGGCGGCGTCCACCAGGACGTGCACCAGGGCCGCGCCCAGGACGGGCTGCTTGAGCCCGACCCAGAGGTTGAAGGCCGACCAGGGCAGCAGGAAGAGGCCCACGCCGAACAGGAAGCGGGGCGGCAGTGTCCACCCCGCGAGCTGGGTGAGGGTGGGGGCCAGGAGCAACAAGGCCACGCCCATGAGGAGCGAGGCGGCGGCGTCGAAGCGGTAGACGAAGCGGGGATTGCGAAGCAGGTGGGGCATCATCTGGGCTCTCCGGGTGGGTGGGAACGGGAGCACAGTGTTCCTGGCGGGGAAGGTTCTCAATTACCTCGAAGGTCATCGTCCCGCGTCACGCTCTGGGGCAGTCTGGGCTCGGAAAGGGACACGGCGATGATTGGACCCCTGCTCAAGGAATGGAGGACGCTGCGCGGCAAGAGCCAGCTGGCCCTGTCGCTGGAGGCGCAGGTATCGGCGCGCCACCTGTCGTTCCTGGAGTCGGGCCGCTCCGGAGCCAGTCAGGACATGGTGCTGCGGCTGGCGGAAGCCCTGGGGCTGGGCCTGCGGGACCGCAACGCCCTGCTGGTGGCGGCGGGGTTCGCGCCTCAATTCGGCGAGCGCGGCTGGCACAGCGCGGAGCTGGCGGAGGTCCGGCGGGCCGCGGGGCTCATCCTCGCGTCGCATGAGCCGTATCCCGCCATCGTGGTGGATTCGACCTCGACGGTGCTCGATGCGAACCCGGGCGCGCTCGCGATGATGGGGCAGACGCGTGAGGCGCTGGGGCGCGTCAACCTGATGGACCTCGTCTTCGTGCCCGGGCCCGTGCGCTCGGCCATTGGCAACTGGGAGGAGATCGCGGGGTATCTGCTCCACCGGCTGCGGGAGGGCGTGCGCATGCGAGGCCCCCGCTCACCCGTGGCGTCAGTCCTGTCCCGCGTCCTGGCGCAGCCAGGTGTCGAGGCGTTGACCGCGCTGCGGCCCGCCAACGCCGGCTCGGTGCTGGTGCCCTTGACCTTCACCCGGGATGGCGTGACGACCCACTGGTACACCACGCTCACCAGCTTCGGCGCTCCCCAGGATGCGCTGGTGGAGGAAATCACCATCGAGCAGTTCCATCCGATGTGATGGATGACTCCCTCGGTGCGCGACGTGGCGGCGGCCCGGAAGTTCCACGGCGAGGCGCTGGGCCTGAAGACGTCCGAGTCGGACGGCATGTTGCCGCCGCACCTCGCGGGCGGCGTGGACATCCTCGTCTACCCCAAGGACAACCACACCCCGGCGTCGTTCACGATTCTCAACTTCCCCATGGCGGACATCGACAAGGCGGTGGATGCGCTCACCCGCCGAGGCGTGCGCTTGGAGCGGTATGACGGCTTCGACGCGGATGCGAAGGGCATCGTCCGCGGTGACATGGGGCCGCCCATCGCCTGGTTCAAGGACCCTTCGGGCAACGTGCTGGCCGTGCTCGAGACGAAGTGAGCGGCCTGGGAGCGCCCAGGCCGCCCGCGTACAGCAACGCGGCTCAGAGCGCCTTTTCGAGCGTCTTCTGCAGCGTGTGGGTCCGGTCGTCCACGTCATCGGCGTTGCAGAACTGGTGGTCCAGCGTGAGGGTTCCACCCTCGAAGATGGCCCAGTCGGAGCTGTAGCTGTCCTTCGCGTCCTGAATGATGACTTTCTTCAGGCCGCCCGCCAGCGCTTCCTTGCCCATGTCATCCACGCAGATGTTCTTGAAGGCGTTGATGATGGGCTGGAAGTAGATTTTCGGCCAGGAGGCAACCCAGGCTCCCGAGTACTGGTCGCTCTTGGTGAGCGTGTCCCACTTCACTTCGACGGGGACATCGAAGCCCGCGGCCTCATCAATCTGCTTCTTCAGGTCCGGGAAGATGTTGGTCTCGAAGTCCTTCACGATGCGACGTTCAGCGAGTCCCATGAATGCCCCCTCTAGGATGGTTGCTGTTCATCAGACTATCCAGGGGGTGCCTTCTCGTGAAAGCGGGAAATTCTCAGCGATTCAGGGCCCGCAGGTCACCGTGTGCCACTGGCCGTCGTGAATCCGTCCGATGGTGTGGTCCGCGAAGGACCAGACGCCGTCGGACGCGCTCCGCAGCACGGTGAATTGCAACGATGTTCCTCCTGAGAGCTTCAGGGGGCGCAGCGTCTGGCCGGACGCATGGTCGATGCCGGCCAGATGCGCGACGTAGAGCGTCCCCTGGTGCGCCGCGATGCCCCAGTAGTCACGGTCCCCGTCGACCGGCGTGAGGTCGCTCCATTCGTCCTCGCTGCCCGTCATCACGGCTCCGCTCTTCCCGCAGATGGCGTAGCCCTGTGCCAGCTTGCAGATGGCGATCAGCTCCGTGTGGATTGGCAGCGCCAGTATCCGCCACGTGCTGCCATTGAAGTGGGCGGCGTAGCCATCGGAGGCCACCGCGATGAAGTCCTCGCGGCTGTTGCCGGCGAGGTCCTCGATGGTGACGGGCTCTCCGTCCACCGTCAGGGGCGGAAGGGAGTCGAAGCGCTCGCCGTCCAGGCAGTACACCTGGCCCACGGAGCCGGCGCAGAGCACGTCTCCGCCGAGCACGCGCAGGCGGCGCAGGGGCCCCTTGTCGTGGACCGCTCCGTTGGCGAAGGGCTTGCGCGATTCGCGGAGCGCATCCCGCGTCCTGGGCGTCTTCCAATCGAAGCGGACGACGGTGCCGTTCTCCCCCAGGACGTAGGCCTCTCCGCCCGGAGCGGCGTCCACCGACAGGATGGCCTCGTTGGAGAGGCCGAAGTCCAGCCATTCGCCGTCTCGTCGGACGCCTACGCGGTTCTTGGGCGCGTCTTCGTCATCGCCCACGGTGCACGCGGCGATGACCACGCCAGGGGCCGGGCTGACGCCCTCCTGGATGAAGGCGTCCTGAAGGAACTCGGCATCGGGGATTCCAGACATGGCGACAGCTTCCTCGTGCGGCGGCCCCGGCCCGGGATGGGTGGGCCGAGGCGGAACCGCTGCGTTGTAGGTCGCCGAACGTATCACCCGAGCTGGACTCAGGGGCCCGTGAGGACAGCGGGCCTGCCTGCGTCAGGGACGCACTTCGGTTCGGCGGTGAATCCCCATGTCCGTTCTCGGCGTGGTGGTCGTGGTGGCTCCCAGGCTCTTCTTCCACGGGAAGGTGAGTGCCAGCGCGATGCCCGACAGACCCACGATGGAGTAGATGAGCCGGCTGAGCGCGCTCATCGCTGTTCGTGTATCGCCGCCGAAGAGCGCGTTCACGAGGTTCCAATTGAAGAAGCCAACCAGGCCCCAGTTGATGGCGCCGATGATGGCCAGGACGGCCACCGCCTTGGCGATCCCTCCTCTGGTTCGGTCCGCGTCCGCTCGTTCCATGGCTCGTATCCTTGGCTAGGTGTGTTCCACTCGTGCAGGTGGGTGATGCCTCCCGGATAAGGTGTTGCTCCGGCGCGTCCTGGCTACTCCACCGGCATTGATTGTCCGGCTCGGTGCTTCGACTGTCGTGCGGCTCAGCGAGGGGAGGGGTCCGCCAGTCGCTCGGGCATGCGCGCACGGTGTCCACCGTCGTCACACGCTGGAGTGGCACAGGCGCACGGGCGTACTGTCCCGGGCGGTATGCGCACACTCTATGGAATCAGCTACTCGCCCTGGACGGAGAAGGCCCGCTGGGCGTTGGACCACCACCGCGTGGCCTACCGCTACCGCGAGCACCTGCCGCTCATCGGTGAGCCGCTGCTGCGCTGGCGCACGCCGCGTGGCGCCCGGCCCGCCGTGCCGCTGCTCATCGAAGAGGGTGAGGCCTTCCCCGGCTCGTTCGTCATCGCGCGGCGCGCGGAGGAGCTGGGGCAGGGGGAGCCCCTCTTCCCCGCAGCGGAGCTCCCGGTGATTCAGCGCTGGGATGACGACAGCGACCAGGGACTCTCCGCGGCGCGCGTCAAGGTGGTGGCGGCGTTGCTGGAGAGTCGTCAGGCCCAGATGGAGAGCCTCCCCTCGTTCCTGCCCGAGGGGCTCCGGTCGGTGTTCGCGCCGGCCGCGAGGCTGGGCGCGCGCTTCGTGGCCCGCAAGCACCAGACGCCCGCGGACATCGACGCCGCCGTCCATGACAAGGTCATCCCCACGCTGGAGCGCCTGCGCGCGGCCCTGGGCGGCCGGCCCTACCTGCTGTCGCGCTTCAGCTACGCGGACGTCACGGCCGCGGTGATGCTCCAGTTCGTGCGGCCGGTGGACGACCGCCACCTTCCCCTGGGCCCGGGGACGCGCGCGATGTGGAGCGACGCGGCGCTCGCCTCCCGTTTCCCGGACCTGCTCGAGTGGCGGGACGGCCTCTATGCCAGGCACCGCTGAAAGCGAAACGGCGCCAGCCTCGTGAGAGGTGGCGCCGTGGAGCCGAAGCCCGAACGCTCAGCCCGGCTGGCAGACCTGCCGGAGGATGTCGAGCGACTCCAGCGCCTTGCCCGCGCCAATCACGACGGCGGACAGCGGGTCCTCGGCCAGGAACACGGGCAGGCCCGTCTCCTCGCGCAGCAGCGTGTCCAGGTTCTTCAGCAGCGCGCCGCCACCCGCCAGCACGATGCCGCGGTCGGCGATGTCGCCGGCGAGCTCGGGCGGGGTGCGCTCCAGCGTGAGCTTCACCGCCTCGACGATGCCGTTGACGGGCTCCGCCAGCGCGTCACGCACTTCGTCACTGGACACCGTCAGCGTGCGCGGCACGCCGGCCACCAGGTCGCGACCCTTGATCTCCATGGTCATGACCTCGTCCGTCGGGTACGCGGTGCCGATGCCCATCTTGATGAGCTCCGCCGTGCGCTCACCGATGAGCAGGTTGTACTTGCGCTTGACGTACTGGATGATGGCCTCGTCCAGCTTGTCGCCGCCGATGCGCACGCTCTTGGCGAACACGATGCCGGCCAGGCTGATGACCGCGACGTCGGACGTGCCACCACCGATGTCCACAATCATGTTGCCGCTGGGCTCCGTCACCGGGAGGCCCGCGCCAATGGCCGCCGCCATGGGCTGCTCAATGAGGTAGACCTCGCGGGCGCCCGCGTTGGCCGCCGCCTCGCGCACCGCGCGGCGCTCCACCTCGGTGATGCCGGAGGGGATGCCGATGATGATGCGCGGGTTGACGAGCGTCTTGCGGTTGTGCGCGCTCTGGATGAAGTAGCGCAGCATCGCGGCCGTGATTTCGAAGTCCGCGATGACGCCGTCCTTCATCGGACGGATGGCCACGATGTTGCCCGGGGTGCGCCCGAGCATCTCCTTGGCTTCCTTGCCCACCGCGAGGACCTTCTTGCCCCCGCGCGAGTCATGCTGGACGGCCACCACCGAGGGCTCGTTGGAGACGATGCCCTGGCCTCGGATGTAGATGAGCGTGTTCGCCGTGCCGAGGTCGATGGCGAGGTCACGCGAGAAGAGGGTGTGAAGCCAGTCAAACATACGGGGGCGGGAACTTTCGGGGAGGCGGCGGAATTTCCCCGTCATCGCGGGGGCAGAGGCAGGCCAAGGTACTACGCGACGCAGCACGGAGGAAGAAAAGCCGGTAGCGGCTTTCACATCCGGCTGGGGGGCAGTCGGCCAGCGGACTCAGTCGCGCTCCCGGCTCTCAGGGAATGGGCGCGGGCTCGGCCTGCGCTGACTCGAAGCGCGCCGCCACCAGGCCCGCCTCCAGCGGCTTCTCCTCGGGGAGCGTCGTGGGCGGCAGCGCCCCCTGGGCCTCCGCGTCGCGGTACTCCGGCGTCTGGCGCAGGGCCTCGCTGGTGACGTGGAGCAGCGTGTCACGGACGGGCTCGAACAGCAGGGCGGTAAGGTACCAGGCCGGGGCGTAATCCAGCCGGATGAGGCCGTGCACGCTCCACTTGTGCGGCGCGTAGTCCCACGGGCAGCGGCCGAGCAGGCGCTTGAGCAGCCACCCCGTGCCGTACTCGGCGCCGAAGATGAGCCCCGTGTAGGCCAGCGCCCGCAGCGGCCGGGGCAGGGGCTTGAGCCGGGCGGAGACCTCCTCCAGCGCCAGGGCCGTGCCTCCGTAGATGGGGTGCATCCACAGGTAGGTGCGCGCCGTGGCGCTCCGGTCCTTCTTCAGCGCGGCGCCCGTGCCGGTGAACATCACCTCGAGCACCCAACCCACACACCCGTAGACGAGGAATCTTGAAAGCACTTCGGAAAGCTAAGTCCGCCCCGCAAAAGGGGCACTCCTGCCCCGCAGGCCAGTGCTGGCCGCCTGCCTCGGCTGTGCCATGGCGGACGGTGTGCCTGTCCCCATGGCCGGGAATCCAACCCGGACGACACGGGCCCACAGGCCCAGGAGCCCGCCCAGGGCGGGCGGGCTCCCGAAGGCGCAGGCTCAGCCCGGGATGCCGGCCGACCAGCGCTGCGTGAGGTACAGCTCGGCGAGCTGCGCCGCGGTGAGGTCCTGCTCCTCGCCCGCGTAGGTGCGCTCGGTGGAGATGCCCACCTCGCCGCCGCCCACGCCCGCGTGGATGCCCACGCCCAGGTCACCGGTGACCTTGTGCTTGTCCTGGACGGTGGCCTTGATGTCGACCTTGTCCTTGAGCTGCTCCAGCGCCTGGCCCACGTCGCCCCGGGCGATGCTGCCGAAGGCGCCGCTGGTGGCGATGTCGTTGATGTTGCCGCTGATCTCCGCCTTCACCTCGCGGCCCGTCGCGCCGCCCAGGCCCAGCGCGGACGCGTTGGCCTGACGCGAGTCGGTCAGCGTCAGCTTGGCCTCCTGGGTGTCACGCACGCTGGCGCCCAGCTCGCGGGCGGTGCCCTTCGGGTCCTTGATGAAGTCGGTCGGGTTGAAGCCCTCGGGCAGCTCCACGCTCTGCTCCAGCTCCACCCCGAGCGAGCCGGAAACGCCCGCGGACGCGTTGGTGGGCAGGGACACGGAGTCCCCGCCGCCAGTGGGGATGCCCACGCCCGCGGACGCGCTGGCGTTGCCGTTGATTTCCAGGCTCTGCTTGAGGGTCAGCTTCTGGGGCTTGCCGCCCTCCATTTCGATGCGGGCCGTGGTGCTCTGGTTGATTCCGGCACCCGCTCCGGCGCCCGCGCTGATGGCCTCTGGCAGGCCCTTCATGCCCAGCTCGGCGTTGACGCTGGCCTCGGCGCCCAGCTTGAACTCCACGGCGCTCATGTTCTCCGTCAGGCCCGCCAGGTCCGACAGCGGATCTCCAAGGACCTGATTCACGCCCGCGCCCAGCACGGGGTTGCTGGCGGTGGCGCCCGCGGTGGCGGTGGAGGCCGCGATGATGCGGGTGGCGCGCTTGGCCTCCTCGGCGGTGTCGAACTGGAACTCCACCGTGGCGCCGGCGGTGCCGAAGGCCTCGGCGCCCACGTCCGCCGCGCCCTTGGCGCCCAGCTTGGCGGCGACGCCCGCGCCCACCTCGCCGGTGACGGACACCGTGTAGCCGCCGTCTTCCTCCTCACTGCGGCTGACGCCCAGGGTGCCCTTCACCTTGCCGGCCAGCGTGGCGCCGTTGGCCTCCGCGTAGAGGCTGATGGAGGTGCTCTCACCCGGCTTGAGCTGGTCCACCTGCCGGTTGAGGTTGACCGCGTCGCCAATGGCCCGGGCCGTGTCCACCGGGTCGCGCACCACGTCGGCCGTGCCCTGGAGCACCCCGCCGATGATGTCGTTGCCGATGCCCTGCAGGGGGTTGAGCGTGGGCGCGTCCTGGATGGCCCGGCCCGCGAAGTCCAGCCCGTCCGCGGCGACGTCGGTGGCCTTGTCGAGCACCGGGCCCGCCCGGCTCACCGTCTCCTGGAGGACATTGCCCAGGCCATTCGCGGTGACGGTGGCCGCGGTGCGGCCCGCCTCGAACACGTCACCAGCGGCGTTGCGCACGTTGCCCGCCGCGTCCTGCACCCGGTCCTTGGTTCCCTCGACGACGTTCTGCGTCGTGTTGGCCACGCCGCCCACGGCCTTCTTGGTGACGTTGGCCACGCCGCCCACGACGTCACCGGCCTTGTCCTTGGCGCCCTCGACGACGTTCTGCGTCGCGTTGGCCACGCCGCCCACGACGTCACCGGCCTTGTCCTTGGCGCCCTCGAAGACGTCCCGGGTCCGCTCCTGGGCCACGTTGGAGACCTTCTCCTTGGCCTCCTGCGCCTTGGCGGCCGCGGCCTCCGCGGCCTCCGCGGCCCTGCGCGCCGCCGCCTCCGCCGCGCGCCGGGCCGCCTCCGCCGCACGCTTCGCCGCGGCCTCAGCGGCCCGCTTCGCCGCGTCCGCCGCTCCACCAATCAGTTTTCCGATTCCCATGGGGGGCTTCCTTCTCCAGCTGTCACGGCCGTGGGTCGTCTCGCGGGGGCGGGACGCGGCGCGTGCGCGCATCAGGGGTGTGGTGCCGGCTGGGGCCTTGTGGCGGGCCAGCCGGGGCCCTCAGCAGCGCCGCGTCTTGAAAGCAGGCATGGACGGCTCCTGCCCTTTAGGAAGAGCGGTACTGTGTGAGGGCTGCGGGGATTCTCAGGAAATGAGGCGAAGAGTTTCGTCGGCGCGGCAGAAAGCGGGCCGCCGAGCGCTGGATGGGCGTTTTCCCGCCGTGGGGGAGCGCTTTACTGGGTGGCACCCGCGTAATACAGGAGAAGCGGATGTGCTCCGCCGGCCCGACAGCTCCGCTATCCCGACCCGGGCGACGCGCGCGCGGAATGCTGCTGGCCTTTGCCCTGGGCACGGCGCTTGCGTCCGTGCCGTGGATCAACACGCTGGGACTGGTGGTGGCCGCGGAGGCCCACGCCGTGTACGGGCCCTCCGAGGGCAGCGGCGCGTGGGTGGACCGGGGCGGCGCGGCCTTCGTGGGCAGGCGCACCCGGCAGTGGCGCTGTGGGAGCCTGGCCGGGGTGGGGAGCGACACCTGGGCCGCGGTGCTGAGCGCCCCGGCCGGGGCGAAGGCGAAGCCGTCCTTGGGGCGGGAACGAGAGCCCTTCCAGCCGGGCTTCCATGAGGCCCACCGTCAGGCTCGAGAACGGCGGCGGGCCGTTGCCTCCGACACCGTCCGGCTGCTGCGCTCCGTGGCCCTGACGGTGCCAGGAGGCAACGCTGGTGACCGGCCAACGCTCGTCACCCAGTCGTTGCGCGGGCCTCCCGCGCTCGGCTGACGACGGCGCTCGGAGTCGGGCCGGCGGGCCAGCTGCCTGCCTCCGTTCGCTTCCTCCCGCATGATGCGCGGTCCGACGCACGCCGCCGGGCCGGTCCGAACCTCAATCTTCCGCTGGGTTTGTTCTTTCGAGGTGTATCGATGCATGGAGCCCACGAGGTCCTCCAAGCCATTGCCGTCGTCCTGTGCGTCGCGGCCGTGACGACGGTCCTCTTCCAGAAGCTTCGCCAGCCCGTGGTGCTGGGCTACATCCTGGCCGGCCTCGTCGTCGGCCCGTACCTGCCGATTCCGCTCGTCGCCGACCCGGAGGTGGTGACGACGCTGTCGGAGCTGGGCGTCATCCTCCTGATGTTCTCGCTGGGGTTGGAGTTCAGCCTCCGCAAGCTGTTCGCCGTAGGCCCCACGGCGGGGGTCACCGCCGTCATCCAGTGCAGCATCATGATCTGGCTGGGCTTCGTGGTGGGGCGCGCCTTCGGGTGGACCACCCTGGAGAGCCTCTTCACGGGGGCGCTCATCGCCATCTCCAGCACCACCATCATCGCCAAGGCCTTCGACGAGCAGAACATCCGGGGCCGGCTGCGGGAGCTGGTGGTGGGGGTGCTCATCGTCGAGGACCTCATCGCCGTCCTCCTCATGGCCACGCTGACGGCCGTGTCCACGGGCACGGGCCTGTCGCTGGGCGAGCTGTCCCTCACCACCGGCCGCCTGGTGGCGTTCCTCGTCGGGCTGGTGGTGGTGGGGTTGTTCACCATCCCCCGCGCGGTGCGCTACGTGGTGAAGCTCAACCGACCGGAGACGACGCTGGTGGCCAGCGTGGGCATCTGCTTCGCGGTGGCGCTGCTGGCGCAGGCCTTCGGCTACTCGGTGGCGCTGGGCGCCTTCCTGGCGGGCTCGCTGGTGGCGGAGTCCGGCGAGGAGAAGGTGGTGGAGCACCTGGTGCAGCCGGTGAAGGACATCTTCGCGGCCATCTTCTTCGTGTCGGTGGGCATGCTCATCAACCCGGTGCTCGTCGCGGAGCACTGGGCCGCCATCCTGGTGCTCACCGGGGTCGTCATCACCGGCAAGATTCTCAGCGTGGCGCTGGGCGCGTTCCTCACCGGCAACAGCACCCGCACCTCCGTGCAGGCGGGCATGAGCCTGGCGCAGATTGGCGAGTTCTCCTTCATCATCGCCGGCCTGGGCCTGACGCTGAAGGCCACGGGCAACTTCATCTACCCGGTGGCGGTGGCCGTCTCCGCGATTACGACGCTCACCACGCCGCTCTTGATTCGCGCGTCGGGGCCGGTGGCCAGCTACGTGGACCGCAAGCTGCCCAAGCCGCTGCAGACGTTCGTGACGTTGTACGGCACCTGGGTGGAGCGGCTGCGGGACGCGCCCCGGCGCCAGACGTTCGGGGCCGCGGTGCGGCGGCTGGCGCGGCTGCTGGTGCTGGACGCGGTGCTGTTGATTGTCCTGGTGATTGGCACGTCGCTGATGGCGGGCAAGCTGGCCTCCATCATCGAGCAGCAGCTGGGCATCGATGAGAGCCTGTCCCGGTACCTCATCCTGGGCGGCGCGGTGCTGCTCTCCATCCCGTTCCTGGTGGGCGTGGTGCAGGTGGCGCGCCGGCTGGGCGAGGAGCTGGCGGAGGCGGCGCTTCCCGGGCGCAAGGACGGGCGCGTGGACCTGGCGGCGGCGCCCCGGCGCGTGCTGCTGGTGACGCTGCAGCTGGGCATCATCCTGCTGGTGAGCGTGCCGGTGGTGGCCATTACGCAGCCCTTCCTCCGGGGCGCCATGGGCCCCCTCGTCGTGCTGGCGTTGATTGGCGCGCTGGGCGTGACGTTCTGGCGGGGCGCCACCAACCTGCACGGCCACGTCCGCGCGGGCGCGCAGGTCATCGTGGAGGCGCTGGCGGCGCAGTCCCACTCGCGCGAGCCCGGCGCGGACGAGCACGCGCTGGACCACGTCTCCAAGGTGCTCCCGGGCCTGGGCGAGCCCGTGCCGGTGCGGCTGGAGGCCTCCAGCCCCGCGGCGGGGAAGACGCTGGCCGAGGTGAACCTCCGAGGCCTCACGGGGGCCACGGTGCTGGCCATCCGGCGCGGGGACTCGAGCGTGTCCGTGCCGTCCGCGCAGGAGGTGCTGCAGCCCGGTGACGTGCTGGCGCTGACGGGCACGCACGACGCGGTGGAGGCGGCCAAGAGCCTGCTCACCGGTGTGCCGGCGCCCGCCTCGACGCCGGAGCCGACGGGCGTCCAGGCGTGAGGGAGGGGGACTACCGCTTCACGCTGTACTTGGCGATGGCGTAGAGGGCGCGCACGCCATCCTTCCAGCCAATCTTCTTGCCCTCTTCGTAGGTGCGCCCGTGGTAGCTGATGGGCACCTCGAAGACGCGCCAGCCGCCGCGGGCCACCTTGGCGGTGATTTCCGGCTCGAAGCCGAAGCGGTCCTCCTCCACCTGCACGGAGCGCAGCACCTCGGCGCGGAAGGCCTTGTAGCAGGTCTCCATGTCGGTGAGGTTCAGGCCGCTGGTCATGTTGGACAGCGTGGTGAGCACGTTGTTCAGCACGGTGTGCCAGTAATAGAGGACGCGCCGAGGCGTGCCGGTGAAGCGGCTGCCGAAGACGACGTCCGCGTCCCCGTCGAGGATGGGCTGGATGACGTTGGGGATGTCGCGCGGGTCGTATTCCAGGTCCGCGTCCTGGACGATGATGATGTCACCCGTGGCCTCGGTGAAGCCGCGCCGCAGCGCCGCGCCCTTGCCCTGGTTCTCCTCCTGGAAGAGGACGCGCACCTCGTTGCGGTTGCGCGGGGTGCCGCCCAACAGGCCCACCCCCTGCTCCTGAAGCTGGCGCAGGAACTCACGGCTGCCGTCCTTGGAGCAGTCGTCGATGAGGACGAGCTCCTTGGGGAAGTCGACGGCGACGCAGCGGCGCAGCAGTTCGGCGAGGGTGGGAATCTCGTTGTAGACGGGGATGACAAGTGAGACGAGCATGGCGTTTTGCGGCTGTACCGCATTTTGCGTCATGGGGCGACCTTCTGACACGGAAGGTGTGGGCCGGGTGGCGCGCGGCGTTCAGCGGAGCGCCGCGGCCCGGAGCGCGTCCATGAGGGCGTCCAGGTCCGCGTCGGTGGTGAGCGGGTTGATGAGGGTGACACGGAGATAGACGCCTCGGGGCAGCTTTGTCTGCACCAGGTAGAAATCTCCGCGTGTCACCAGGCGCTCGCGCAGCTTCGTCTGGAGGGCGTCCCACCGCTCGGCGGGGACGTGCGCGGGGGTGTGGCGGAAGCAGAGGATGTTGCACTCGGGCGGCACGGCGATTTCGAAGTCGCTGGCGGCGGAGAGGCGCTCGGCGAAGCGGCGGGTCTGCTCGTAGGACTCCGTCACCGCGTCGGAGAAGAGCCGGGTGCCCAGCACGGCGAGGCAGGCGTACACCTTGAGGGCCATCATCTCCTTGGTGCACTCCAGGGTGCGCAGGGCGATGTCGCTCCAGGGGCGCTCCGCGTCGCCGTGGAAGATGTAGCTGGCCTCCTGGGAGAAGGACTCGAAGGAGCGGGCGCCGTCGCGGAAGAGGACGGCCGTCACCAGCGCGGGCATCAGCAGGCCCTTGTGGGCGTCCCACACCACGGAGTCCGCCCGGTCAATGCCGCGCACCAGGTGCCGGTGGGCGGGGCTGAGCACGGCGGAGGCGCCGTGTGCGCCGTCGACGTGGAGCCACAGGCCGTGGCGCTCGCAGAAGTCGGCCACGGGCTCCAGCGGGTCGAAGGCGCCGGTGGCGGTGGAGCCGGCGCTGGCGACCACGGCGATGGGCTTGCGTCCCGCGCGCGTGGCGGACTCGAGCGCGGCGTCGAGCGCCTCGGGGCGCAGGCGGAAGTGTTCATCCACGGGGACGGGCGTCACGCCGCCTTCGCCAAAGCCCATGATGCGCGTGGCGCGGGCGAGGCTGTAGTGCGTCGTCTGGGCGGTGAGCACGGTGAGGGGCGGGCCGGCGTGAGCTCCGCCGTTCCACGCGTCGTACCCGGCCTTGGCTTGCCGCGCGGCGAGCAGCGCGGTGAGGTTGCCCAGGGAGCCGCCGGAGGTGAGCACGCCATCTGTCGTTTCGGGCAGGCCGAGCCGCGCGGCCATCCAGCGCAGGACGTTGCGCTCCATGGCGGTGGAGACGGGGCCCATCTCGTACACGGCCATGCCGTTGTTGAGCAGGGAGGACACCGCGTCGCACAGGGCGGCCAGCGGCACGGGGGCCGTCACCTGGTGGCCCACGTAGCGCGGGTGGTGCAGGTGGTTGGAACTGGAGAGCACGCGGGTGATGAGGTCGGCGAAGTCCCCCGTGGGGGCTTCGGGGAACGCTGCGGCGAAGCGGTCCACGTTCACCGCGGGGGCGGCCCACGGGAGCACCGGGCCTTCGGCGCGGGTGGTGCGCGCGAGGTAGTCGGAGAGCGTGTCCATCAGCCGGTGGGACTCCCGGCGGAAGGCGTCAGCGTCGTAGGCGGCGGCGATTCGCGCTCGGAAGTCCGTCATGGTGCGGCGGAACGTAGCCGTGCCGGTGCGAGGGCGGAATGGTCCCTTCGTCTGTTACCGGGTGTGCGGAGAACCCTTGATAAGAAGGGCCGAGTGAGCAGGCAGGGTGGCGTGTGGTGGCGGCGCGCACTAAGTCTGGTGCATGGGGCGCGCATGTCGTGTTCCCCGCTCACGTGAGGAGGATGGCCATGGCCGACCCGAAGGTGACGATTACCTACTGTACTGCTTGAGGCTACAGGCCTCGGGCCGCCCGTGCGGCGGCCGCATTGAAGGATGAGCTGGAGGTAGAGGCGGAGCTGTTGCCGGGCCCTTCGGGCAGCTACGAGGTCGCCGTGGATGGCAAGGTCGTCATCCGGAAGGCGTCGCTCGCATTCCCCACGGACCACGAGGTGGTGGACGCGGTGGCGAAGGTGCTGGGGCGGTAGCGCGACTTCCTGTGAGCCGGCTCCGCGATGGCATTTGAGGGGACTCCCTTCTGGAGCCCATCAATCAGGGCGCTCGAAACTGAGCGTCCATCCATCAACCACTGTGCTCGGCAACAGCGCTTCGTTGCGCAGCATGCCTGACGGACGTTGAGGAGCGCCGCCACGGTCCTTCCTGTTCGCGCGGTTGGCACCGTGCGCGGAGTTGGTCCGTCGCGGTGACGTAGCACGTCTGTCTATACCCCGACGGGCCGGGTTGCCCGCGACTCTTTCATCGCCATGCCCCACCCGGTCCGCCGTCTTGTCGGACCGAACAGGGAACCTCTGTCCTGAGCGCCCCTGCTGGGGCCGTCCACGGAGGCGTCGATGGGCATGCATTGGAGTTGGGCCGTCGTGTTGCTGCTGTTACCCGGGGTAGGCGGGGCGCAGGAGTCTGTCACCCCAGCGGACGTTGATGCCGCCGTGCGCAGGTTGGAGGAGGACTTTCCGCCCACTACGTCCGACTCGACACCTCCGTGGACGAACCTGTTGCGCATGGACGCGGCGACGTTGACGTTGCTGCCCCGAAGGGGCGAGGGCACCGAAGAAGGCTTCGTACAGGTGGAGCCCACGGTGGCCTTGGCGAAGGGGGAGTCGTTGAGCCTCATTCTCGGGGCGCCGGTGCGGCTGCTGCTGTGGGGCGGAGAAGAGGGCGCGGGCCTCGTGAGGAAGGAGGACTGGGACACGCTGTCCGACTGGGGGCAGGTGGTGCGCCTTTTCATGGTGGGAGGGGACACGCCCAACTCGGTGTGGCTGGGGATGATGGAGGGCTATTCCCTCCTGTCCGGGCACCTGGTGCGGCGTTACGGCAACCGCCTCAACCCCGACTACCACCCGGCCAGCGTCATCGCGACGGGGACATTGGGGCCGGTGTACGCGGAGGTCTTCGCCTCGGACATGCTGAGCGCTCGCCTGACGGGAGCGGAGGTGGCCCTGGACGTGCAGCACGTCCTCTTCGGCCGGCCCCCTGTCCCGGGGCGGTACACGTTGGCGCTGTCTGCGGTGCATGACTGGGGAGAGGTAGGCGGCACCTCGAGGCCCATGACGCTGGCGCACCTGGACGCCACTGCAGTGGTGCTGCGGCGCGGGCGCAAGGGCAAGAGAGTGGAGGCGCACCTGCTGGGCGGGTGGGGTGGACGCCCGGGCGCGGGC